>NZ_CP114976.1:1135000-1307500 GCF_027498055.1 Denitrificimonas caeni | reverse complement strand
TCGGCATTCCAGCTTCAAGCCCAGCATAAGTCAGCATTTCATTGAGCAGCTCGTCCATATCTTCAATATCTTGATCCATCCCTTGCAGATATTTGCTGCGCGCTTGGCTCTCTTGAGCACTGGCTGCCATATCCAAACCGAAACGTAAGCGTGCTAATGGCGTACGCAGCTCATGGGCCACTGCTCGCACCATGTCACCCTGCACATTTATCAGTATCTTTAAGCGTGCAGCCATCTCATTAAAGCGCACCGCTAACCGCCCGACCGAGTCATACCCACCTTCAGTTACTTTGATATTGAGATGTCCCTCGGAAATTCGCGACGCCGCACTTTCTAAGTCTTGTAAGCGTCGCTCTAAATGCCGCACCAGCAAATACACCAATATCCCAATCATGCTCAAACCAAGCGCAGCGATAAGCAGTAGCAAGTGAGCAGGATAAGCATTGACCTGCCGCACCGGCCCCAGCATAAGTACCCAAGGCGTGTCATGCACGCCAGCAAAAACTCGGATTGCATCACCGCCCTGATCCAGCGCCATAACAGTGTCGCCCTCCTCAACTCGGCGCAGCTGATCAGCATCTAAATCAGTTTTATCTACGGTAAGCAGGCGCAAGTCAAAACCAAACTGGTGCCGCTCTGTAAGCTGCGCCAGCTTGGCTGCCTGCTCTCCCGCGGGATAACGAATCAGCTCATCAATTAACAGATATATAGTTGCACGCGCTAATTGCTCGCTCACTCGCCGCACTTCGGCAACCAGAACTTTAGGCTCTGCCCCTCCAATCAAACTATAAATTTTTGCCGGCGCAATAGCGTTCGGCTTTACCAGCACTCGACCACGCAACAACTGGCCACGATCGCTACGGTCGAGAGCAAGCGCCGAAATAGGCTTAATATATAGCGGCACACCTAGTAAACGACTCCATAAGGCAATAGTGCGCTTACGCTCAACTGCGTCAAGCCCTTCTAGATTGCTCGCCATTAAACGAAAAGTACCACTGGCTAAGCGCTCTCGATGCTGCTCAGCACGAATCTCATTGGTCAAATGCAATGCCAACGCACCAAGCCCTGCAGTCAATATCAACGCAGCAAGTAAACCACCATATATTCTGAAAAAAATCGAGTTCACGAGAGTTCTTGA
Organism: Denitrificimonas caeni; assembly: GCF_027498055.1. GTDB lineage: Bacteria > Pseudomonadota > Gammaproteobacteria > Pseudomonadales > Pseudomonadaceae > Denitrificimonas. Next base: position 1,306,362 of record NZ_CP114976.1, on the reverse strand, counting down.
GCGGCTTCGCGCACAAAAAGATAGCCTTTATTACGGATGGTTTTTATCACTCTCGGCTGCTCTCCATCATCACCAATGCGCGGGCGTATGCGTGAAATCCTCACATCAATCGAACGGTCAACCCCGTCATATTCAATACCGCGCAACTCACTAAAAATCAATTCCCTCGACAAGGGCGTACCGGCATTGACTGCCAACAGCCAGAGCAAATCAAACTCGGCCCCAGTCAGATCTATATGATTGTCATTTAAAAAAGCGCTGCGCCGGGCATAATCAATACTGAGTCGCCCAAACCTAAGCACCTCAGGCTCAATATTTTTCGCGACGGTATTCTCCGCCCGACGGAGTAAAGCTTTAATTCGCGCCAGCAATACTGCCGGCCGCGCTGGCTTGCAGACATAGTCGTCTGCACCTTGCTCAAAGCCCTCAACCTGATCCGCATCATCAGTACGCGCAGTCAGCATCAATATCGGCCCTTTATAACCTTGGCGCACACTGCGACAAACTGAAAACCCATCCAGACCTGGCAGCATCAGATCTAAAACCACTAAATCAGGCTGCTCATCCATAATTCTTTGCGCGGCTGCGCTACCATTGTTTTCTAACAGTACGGTAAACCCTTGTGCTTGCAGATACTCACAGGTTAACTGTGCCAAGCGCTCATCATCTTCGACAATTAAAATAGTACTCATAAAACCTCAAGCAACTGCGCAGATAACACACCATATAAACTATCCTCTAGCCATAGCAGTTTTGGTGCAAGCCATGACCCATATACCCAAAAACCTCAGCGTGCAGTATTTAGCCAAGCACCAGCATGCTTTATTAACAAAACTTTATCGCAGTCACGCGAGTCGGATGCGCATCACTCCACAGGCCGATGTTTGGGTTGTTCGCAATCCGACGCTGATTGCCGGCTTATGCCTGTCCCCTGTTGCCCATGGTTACTGGCTGACCAGTTTATTTACTGCTCCCCAATACCGCCAACAAGGTGTTGCAAGCCTTTTGGTTGAACAAGCGCTGCTCAACTATCCAAACTCGCCTATCTGGTTATTCTGCAACCCAAAACTGCAAACCTTCTATCACACTCTTGGTTTTCTTGAGACTCAAGACTTACCCGAGCAATTAAGTGATCGTTTAGCTCGCTACCAGCAACATAAAAATCTAATTGCAATGCAAAATACTGAACCACGCAAACAAGGGTAGCCTTTTGCTATCACATATACTTGACTGTTATGCTAGACAATGAATACTAGATAAAAATAAAAGGCATCGGCATAAATGCTCAAGCTCACGACAAAGCTCTTCAAACGGCGTTTAAGGCATAACTTTCAGCTTTCAATCATCACTTTGATGAGTTTTTTTGGTGTCTTAAGTATTACACCCTATGCTTTATACCGCTATTACACAGCCGATTTAACTGTAGCCATTGCTGACAGTTTTGCAATCATTTCAATCTTGGTTGCGGTTATCTATGCTTGGCGCACCAATAACACTGTCAAGCCTGGCCTGTATTTAGCGATAATTTTCTCCACAGTGGCCACAATTGTCACGCTAAAGTTAGGCATTAACGGGTACTTCTGGATTTACCCGTTAATTTTATTTAACTTCTTTATGGTTTCCCCCCTGCGTGCGCTAACGATAATGGTTACAGTCTTAGCCAGCGTAGTGATTTACCACACCCTTCACCCTAACACCGTGTTTCCCAACCACTATCAAATGGTTTCATTTTTAGTGACATGCCTTCTTTCTAGTTTCCTCACCTTTATTTTTGCATTTAGAACGCAGCATCAGCGTGAACGCCTTGAGAACTTAGCTTCTCATGACCCCCTGACTGGCGCCTATAATCGCCGAATAATGGCTATAGAGCTGAATAAAGCAGTACGCGACACTCGAAGCATGCGTATATATAGCTTGCTGATCATGGACCTGGATCATTTTAAAAACATCAATGACACCTTTGGCCACCTGACGGGCGATCAAGTTTTAGTCGACTTTGTACGCATTATTCAGGCAAGTATCCGCGAGAATGACCAACTGTTTCGTTATGGCGGTGAAGAGTTTGCTTTGTTGTTGCCTGACACAAATCATGATGGCTTAGAGGTTGTCGCTGCCATGTTAAAAAAGCAGGTATCGAGCAAACTCTACAGCCCAGCAGGCTCCGTAAGCGTGTCCATTGGTGGAGCTGTTTTAAACAGCAAAGAAAGCTATCCTGACTGGTTTAAGCGCGCAGATGATCAGCTTTACATAGCTAAGCAAGCAGGGCGCAATTGTTATCGGATAGCTGCCCCAGACAACCTCAGCTATCAAGCTGCATAAGATCTCAAAAGCACCACCATAACACCGCCTAACGCTATCTTATCCCAGCGTTCTTCCTTAATATAATCCTTTCCAACTCAAGACTCAGGTCATATTAATGTCAATATCCACTGGGCTTATAGCACTGGTTGCGCTGGCCTATATGGCAGTTTTATTTGCCATAGCGTTTTATGGTGACCGTCGCGGCACCTCAGTCAGCCCGCGCATGCGTTCGACCATCTACAGTTTATCGCTGGCGGTGTACTGCAGTAGCTGGACTTTTTTTGGTTCAGTTGGTCAGGCCGCTGAACAAATCTGGTCATTTCTCCCCATTTATATTGGCCCTATCTTGCTACTGACCCTAGCACCTTGGGTACTCAAGAAGATGGTGATAATTAGCAAGCAGGAAAACATTACCTCCATTGCCGACTTTATCGCTGCGCGCTACGGTAAATCACAGCGCTTAGCGGTGGTGGTCACCATAATTAGCGTGGTTGGTGTTTTGCCTTATATTGCCTTGCAGCTCAAAGGTATTGTCTTAGGCGTGAATTTACTCACTGGTACCTCAGCAAACTCAACTGGCACCTACGCGCAAGATACCGCTTTAATAGTCACTGTTGCTCTTGCGCTGTTTACGATTTTATTCGGTACGCGCAACCTAGATGTTACCGAGCATCACCGTGGTTTAATGTTTGCCATTGCCTTTGAATCCTTAGTCAAACTCATGGCGTTTATTGCAGTTGGGTTGTTTGTGATTTACGGCCTGTATAACGGTCTTGGCGACTTGTGGCAGCAAGCCAAAGATGCGCCCAAACTTGAATCGTACTGGAGTGCAGCTACCAACTGGCCGGCGATTATTGTGCAAACATGCGTGGCCATGATGGCCATTTATACGCTGCCACGGCAATTTCACGTCACTGTGGTCGAAAACAACGACTACGCTGACCTACGTATAGCGCGCTGGGTGTTCCCTGCTTATCTACTTTTGGTCGCCTTATTTGTTGTCCCCATTGCCTTGGCTGGCCAGCTACGTCTACCTGCTTCAGTCGTACCAGACTCCTTTGTCATTAGCCTGCCGCTAGCTGAAGGTAACCCAACACTTGCTTTGCTAGCCTTTATTGGCGGGGCTTCTGCCGCCACCGGCATGGTTATCGTGGCAGCCCTCACCTTAGCCATTATGATCTCAAATCATATTTTATTGCCGTCGATGCTGGCTGCGCGCACCAGAGAACGCCCTTTTGAAGCCTTCCGTTACTGGATGCTCACGGCTCGCCGCCTCAGCATTATTATTATTTTACTGCTGTCATATATCAGCTATCGCTTACTAGGTACCAACACCAGCCTTGCAACTATTGGGCAAATTGCCTTTGCCGCATTAACCCAACTGGCACCAGCCATGATTGGCGCGTTAATTTGGAAGCAAGCCAATCGCCAAGGTGTATTTGCCGGACTGATTGCTGGCTCTCTGTTATGGGCTTATACGCTGGTATTACCCCTTATAGCCAGCAGTATGAGTTGGCCCTTGGCTGCATTTCCTGGACTAACTTGGCTAGCAAACCAGCCATTTGGACTGCCCATTGACCCGCTCACCTTGGGCGTCTCGCTGTCTTTAAGCGGCAATTTTCTACTTTTTATTCTAGTTTCGCTATTTTCTCGAACTCGAGTATCAGAGCACTGGCAAGCCAGCCGCTTTATTGGTCAGCATGTTGGTAGCAGGCAGACATTTACTGTACAGATCAGTGATTTATTAACACTAGCCGGTCGTTTTGTTGGTGAAGACCGTGCCAAGCAAAGTTTTATACGTTTTGCGTACAAAAAAGGGTTTGACTTTAATCCCAACGAGACGGCAAATGGTGAGTGGGTGGCACACACTGAGCGCTTGCTTAACGGCGTTTTAGGCGCCTCTTCGACTCGCGTGGTGGTTAAAGCTGCCATTGAAGGCCGTGAAATGTATGTCGAAGATGTCGTTCGCATTGTGGGCGAAGCTTCCGAAGTTTTACAATTCAACCGCACCTTACTGCAGGGCGCTATTGAAAATATTACTCAAGGTATCAGTGTGGTCGATCGTTCCTTGCGCTTAGTGGCATGGAACACTCGCTATTTAAAACTCTTTGACTACCCTGATGACTTAATTCAAGTGGGCCGCCCCATTGCAGATATTATTCGCCACAATGCCCGCCATGGTCTGTGCGGCCCCGGCGACGTTGATACACATGTCAGCAAGCGGCTGTACTGGATGCGCCAAGGTAATGCGCACACCTCCGAACGCTTATTCCCCAATGGTCGCGTTATCGAATTGATCGGTAACCCGATGCCCGGCGGTGGCTTTGTCATGAGTTTCACTGATATTACTGCTTTCCGTAAAGCTGAAGAAGCCTTAAAGGAAGCCAATGAAAGCCTTGAGCATCGCGTCAGTGAGCGTACCTATGAGCTGTCACAACTCAATATCGCGTTAAGCGATGCTAAGCATGTTGCCGAAAATGCCAACCAATCAAAAACGCGTTTTTTAGCTGCTGTCAGCCATGACCTCATGCAACCTCTCAATGCAGCACGCCTATTTTCCGCAGCCTTATCCCATCAAGAAGCCTTACCCAGTGACGCACAGGAATTGGTTAAAAACCTGGACAGTTCGCTGCGTTCAGCAGAAGATTTGATTAGCGACTTGCTTGATATTTCACGACTGGAAAGCGGCCGCATTACGCCTCAATGCCAGCCTTTTGCCCTCGGCCCTTGGCTGGAAGCTCTTGGTGCTGAATTTACAGTCTTAGCTGAGCAACAAGGGATTGATTTTCGCTTACGCAGCACCTCTCTAAACATTGTCAGCGACCCTAAGCTCTTACGGCGCATAGTACAAAATTTCCTAACCAATGCTTTTCGCTATGCCAATGGTAGTGTGCTACTTGGCGTGCGTCGCCAAGGCGAGCAGGTGCGTATTGATGTCTGGGATAAAGGACAAGGTATCCCAGCTGATAAATTACAATTCATCTTTGAAGAGTTTAAACGCTTAGACAGCCACCAAACGCGCGAAGAGAAAGGCTTAGGTCTTGGCTTGGCCATTGCTGACGGTCTCAGCAAAGTTCTTGGGCATAAAATAGAGGTGCGCTCTTGGTTAGAGAAAGGCAGTGTATTTAGCATTACTGTGCCTATGCATAGCGGCCAGTTAAATAGCTCTCCCCCACCTATCCAGCAGGATAGCAGTCCTGCTAAACCCTTAGCTGGCCTGCAAGTACTTTGCGTGGACAATGAAAGCAGCATCTTAGTTGGTATGCATAGCCTATTGTCACGCTGGGGCTGTGATGTCCTCACCGCCAGTAATCGCCATGAGTGTGCGAGCCTAATTCAGAGCGGTATTGTGCCTGATCTGGCACTGGTGGATTACCATCTTGATGCCGGTGACACTGGCATTGAATTGCTCTCATGGTTACGCCAGCAGCTAGAGGCGCCAATTCCTGGCATTGTTATTAGCGCTGATGGACGCCCTGAACTGGTCAGCGAGGTGCATGCCGCAGGCCTCGACTTCTTAGCCAAGCCTGTTAAACCTGCAGCGTTACGCGCCTTAATTAACCGCTACCGACCACTAAGCTAGTGTTGTTAAGCGTATTAATTACAACACTGGATATGCAGTGTTCAGTGCTACTCAATGTGGCGAAACCTAGGCAAAAAAAAGGGCAACCTAAGTTGCCCGAATTGCCTTGCGTGCCTTGCTGTTAAAGAAAGTCAGTTCGACTTACGATTCTGCTCTGACTTTCTAACGAAATAGTAGAGACCGAAGAAGAAAGCGACCATGAGGGCGACTGTCCCGATACCAGCGAATACGACCACATCCATAAACATTGCAATCTCCTAACGCTATCTAATTAACTGGTTACTAAGGTAAAGCAAAAAACTAAGTAGCACATTGATAGAGGTCAATAGATGCGCCTCTTAATTGAGCTCTCATCTATGCATAAGCATGATCACTGGCGTTTCTTCTTAGCTTTTTTCTTCGTCTTCACCTTAGCTGTCGGTAAAGGTAAAGCTTTAACAAATGCCGCGCGCACATCCTGCAAGCGTTTTTCATTTAGGTCATGCACACGCCGCACCCGCTCGCCGGATAAATCAATCACATTGTTTTCTAGCTCATGCCCCATTTCATCACCTATAACCCACGTTTGAAACTACTCTACTCTGACCTTAAATAAATTGAGTTAGACCGCCTAACTAGACTTTCACATCAACCCAAAGCCCTTTACGTGATAGCCCGCCGCTATCTTTGGGCTCGGCCTGATCCGTTTTTTGATCCTGCTCATCAGCCTGCTGCTCAGCTTCGCGAGATTCTTGGTAGCGACGCCGTTGCTCTTCTTGCGCTCTTTCACGGGCCTCAGATGACTCGTCTTTTTCAATCCCCAAGGCACTGCTTTCAGCTGTTTCTTGAGCTGGCGTGACTGGCGCAATAGCAGGCTTAGGCTTGGGAACGTCTTGCTGCGAGGTGACAGGCACTAAACCATGTGGAATAGGTGGCAACATAAGAGTTCTCCTGCAATAACAGTGCAAGTTGCACTATAGCTAGACCTGCGGCAATTGTCCCCCGAGTAAGTTTGAACAGCATCACAATAAGACAAAGGTGTCCTCTAGGCTAGTATCCGTTATCATAACGCGCTTTTTACATTACGCGGAGACAAGCATGACGCAGCAGTATCTACCCGGACAACGCTGGATTAGTGACGGCGAGGCAGAACAAGGCCTTGGTACAGTTCTCACCTCAGATGGTCGCCTACTCACCATTCTTTACCCAGCTACGGGAGAAACTCGCCAATATTCGCAGCGCAATGCTCCCTTAACGCGTGTCCGTTTTGTCCCAGGCGATGAAATCAGTCACTTTGACGGCTGGACGATGACTGTTCGCGAAGTCAGTGAAATAGATGGTTTGCTGATTTACCAGGGTTTTAACAGCAATAACGAAGACTGTTTACTACCAGAAACCCAGCTCTCTAACTTTATTCAGTTCCGTATGGCCAGCGACCGTTTAGTGGCCGGCCAAGTTGACCCCCTGTCTTGGTTTACCCTGCGCTACAACTCCTTGCAGCATAACAGTGACATTCAGCAGTCTGAGCTTTGGGGTTTAGCTGGCGTGCGCGCACAGCCTATTGCGCACCAGCTGCACATTGCTAAAGAGGTTGCTGATCGTATTGCCCCTCGTGTGCTGTTGGCTGATGAGGTGGGTTTAGGCAAAACCATTGAAGCGGGTTTAATTATTCACCGCCAATTACTCAGTGGCCGTGCCAGTCGTATTTTGCTAATAGTGCCGGAAACCCTGCAACATCAATGGTTAGTTGAAATGCGCCGCCGTTTTAACTTAGATGTAGCACTGTTTGATGCTCAGCGTTTTTTAGAAAGTGACGCAGACAACCCTTTTGAAGACTGCCAAATTGCTTTAGTGGCGATGAATTGGCTGCTTGAAGACCAATTGGCGCAGGACGCTCTTTTCAGCTGTGACTGGGACATTATGGTGGTTGATGAGGCGCACCACCTTGTCTGGCACCCCGAGCAATCGAGCCCTGCTTATGAATTGATTGAGGGCTTAGCTGGAGTCATACCAGGTGTCTTACTCCTCACCGCCACGCCTGAACAACTAGGCCAAGACAGTCATTTTGCTCGCTTACGCTTACTGGATCCGCACCGTTTCCATGATTTAGCTGCTTTCCGTGAAGAGAGCCAGCATTATCAAGCCATTGCCGATGCAGTACGCGAACTACTGGAGCAAGAACAACTCAGTAGCACTGCCGAAGCCACCATCCAAACATTTTTAGGCGACAGCAGCCAAGCTCTGATCAGTGCATTTAATACTGGAGATAACCAAGCAGCACCACGCTTAATTCGCCAACTATTGGACCGTCACGGCACGGGGCGCTTGCTGTTTCGCAATACTCGCGCAGCAATTTCAGGATTTCCAGAGCGCAAACTGCATGCGGCACCACTGCCCTGCCCTGAGCAATACGCAACTCACCCTGTTGATTTGCATGCACAACTGTACCCAGAACTTTATGCGGGCAGGCCAAGCTCACTGGCATTAGACGAAACAGAAGACAGTGGCGCGGCACAACACTGGTGGCAGTTTGATCCGCGAGTTGATTGGTTGCTAGCCACCCTCAAAGAGCTAAAGCAAGAGAAAGTGCTGGTCATTTGCGCCCACGCTGACACAGCTCTTGATCTAGGTGATGCACTACGAATTCGCTCTGGCATCCCAGCGACAACCTTCCACGAAGGCATGAGCATTATCGAGCGCGACCGTGCAGCAGCCTGGTTTGCCGACGATGAATTTGGCGCGCAGGTGATGTTTTGCTCAGAAATTGGCAGCGAAGGTCGTAACTTTCAGTTCAGCCATCATCTAGTGCTCTTCGATTTACCCCAGCATCCAGACTTACTTGAGCAACGTATTGGCCGTCTTGACCGTATCGGTCAACAACACACCATTGAAGTGCATGTGCCTTATTTAGAAGGTACTGCGCAACAGCGGGTATTTGAATGGTATCACCAAGCCCTCAATGCCTTTTTAGCCACTTGCCCAACTGGTAATGCTTTGCAATTAGAGTTTAGCGAGCAACTTGAAGGCATGCTGCTGGATACTGAAAATAGCGTCGATTGGCAGTCTCTATTGGCGAGTGCCAGTGCGATGCGCGCTGAGCTAGAAGTTGAGATGGAAAAAGGCCGTGACCGTCTACTCGAAATCAACTCTAGTGGTGCCGGTCGCGGCCAAGCTTTAGTAGAAGCCATTGCCGCACAAGACGATACCTTTGCACTGCCCATTTATATGGAACAGCTATTTAATGCTTTCGGTATTAACAGCGAAGACCATTCTGATAACGCTTTGATCTTACGCCCCAGCGAAAAAATGCTCGATGCAAGCTTCCCTTTAGGCAGTGATGAAGCAGTGACCATCACCTATGACCGTGAACTGGCGTTAAGTCGCGAGGATATGCAGTTCATTACCTGGGAGCACCCGATGGTGCAAGGCGGGATGGATTTGGTTTTATCTGGCTCCATGGGGAACACTGCTGTCGCTTTATTGAAAAATAAGGCAATTAAAACTGGCACCTTACTTATCGAGCTTATTTATGTCAGCGAGGCTATCGCACCTAAACACCTGCAACTTGGCCGTTTCTTACCGCCAGTTGCCATGCGCTGTCTGCTCGACGATAAAGGCAACGACCTCGCGCAGCATGTGAGCTTTGAGACCCTCAATGATCAATTGGAAAGAGTACCGCGCTCCAGTGCCAGTAAGTTTGCCCGTGCGCAGCGGGAGACTATCTTACGTTTAGTCGATAGCGCGCAAACAGCAATGCAACCCCGCCACGCTGAGCGCGTAGCACAAGCCAGCACGGCATTCTCGGCTAATTTAACAGAAGAAATTGAGCGCCTCAGTGCTCTGCAAGCCATTAATCCCAGTGTGCGTGATGAAGAAATCGAGACTCTAAGCGCCTATAAGGAACAAGGCTTAACGATGCTCTCGAAAGCGGCTTTGCGCCTTGAAGCAGTACGTGTCCTAGTTGCTGGCTAATATGCGTATAGGTGCTGTAGGTAGGTGGACTATACTGCAGCACCAGCAGTACTGGAGGCAATTCGATGTCATATGAGGTCAAGCCTGTTGGCTATGTGCGCTCGTGCTTTAAAGAAAAGTTTGCCATTCCACGCCAGCCTCTTTTAGCTCCGGCGGCTCAGGGCTGCATTGAGTTGTTAGCGCCCTTTGATCAGCCGGAGACAGTTATTGGGCTGGAAGGCATCAGTCATATTTGGGTGATCTTTATCTTCCATAAAACCCTAGAAAGCGCGCCGCGCTTGAAAGTCCGCCCGCCGCGTCTGGGGGGGAATAAAAGTATTGGGGTGTTTGCCAGCCGTGCTACCCACCGCGCCAACGGCATCGGCCAGTCGGCAGTGCGCTTGGATCGCGTAGAAGCAGGTCGTTTATGGATTTCGGGCATAGATTTGCTTGATGGTACCCCTGTACTGGATATCAAGCCCTATGTGCCCTATGCCGATAGTTTGCCCGATGCGCATAACGCATTAGCCGAGCACGCGCCTAAATTGCTAGCAGTGAGCTGGCAGCAGCCCGCATTCCTGCTCGCACAGGAGCATGCACAGCGTTTGCAGCAGCCGGTGATTGAGTTAATTGAGCAGTGCTTGGCGCAAGATCCGCGTCCAGCTTATCAACAGCCGACAGCGGAAAGAATATATGGGGTGCAATTTTGGGATGTGCAGGTGCGCTGGCGTTATTTAACGCTGGAGCAGATTGAAGTGGTTGAGGTGTGTTTAGCTTAGATAGTTTTATATTCTGCCGGCTACTGGAATCGCTTAGAGCGTATTGGTAAAGCAGATGTGTGCATGTCGAATCTCACTGCATAGGGTCAATAAGTGCTTTGGGGTTGATGTGGATGGCGTAGCGCCGGAGTTGAAGCCCGGACGGGTTCATCGACGGATTAACATCAACCCCAAAGCACGCTATATGCAGATCATAATCATACTTAGCACGCTAAAACTCTTATCCTAAGCAGTCACTTCTTTAGCCACCGGCACCAAGCGCCCATCTTCCAAAGTCAGGATGCGATCCATCTGCTGCGCTAACGCCGGGTCATGGGTGACCACTAAAAACGCAGTACCCAATGAAATCGACAGTTCTAAAATCAACTCTTGGATGGTTTGCGCCGTAGTACGATCAAGGTTGCCGGTCGGTTCATCGAGCAATACCAAAGCTGGCTGATTAACCAACGCCCGCGCAATCGCCACACGCTGTCGCTCACCGCCAGATAATTCCGAAGGTTTATGATGAATACGCGGACCTAGACCCACCCGCGTCAACAACGCCTCTGCACGGGCGCGCGCTTCAGGCACTGGCAGACTACTCATCAATAACGGCATGCAGACGTTTTCTAGCGCACTAAACTCCGCCAATAAGTGATGAAACTGATAAACAAAACCCAGCGCACGATTACGCAGCAAACCACGCTTCTTTTCCGATAACGCCGACAGTTCTTCCCCCGCGAGCCAAACACTACCTGTAGTAGGCGTATCCAAGCCACCGAGCATATTCAGCAAAGTAGTTTTACCTGAGCCTGAGCTGCCAATAATTGCCACCCGCTCACCGGGCTTGAGCAGCAATTCCACATCCTGCAACACCTGCACCTGTGCAGGTCCTTCACTGTAGCTTTTAGCTAAATTACGGCACTCTAAAACAGCCTGATTACTCATAACGCAAAGCCTCCGCAGGTTCAGTGCGTGAAGCGCGCCACGCTGGGTATAAGGTTGCTAAAAAGCTCATTAATAAAGCTGCACCACAAATCATGAGCACATCACTGCTGCGCAACTCTGAAGGTAAATAGCTAATAAAGTACACGTCTGAGCTTAAAAACTGATGACCAAATAGCTTTTCTAAACCAGCCACCCAAGTCGTAACATTCAGCGCACTGATCACACCTAAGATGCCACCAATGATCGTGCCCACCACACCAATCAACGAGCCCTGCACCATAAAGATCGCCATGATCTGTCCAGGTGAGGCCCCCAAGGTACGCAAAATAGCAATATCGGCTTTTTTATCTGTTACCACCATTACCAAAGTGGAAATAATATTAAATGCCGCCACCGCTACAATCAGCAACAACAGCAGTGCAATCATGGTTTTTTCCATTTGAATGGCTTGGAATAAATTACCATGGCTGCGCGTCCAGTCGCGCGGATGTAAATCACTGTCCGGCATACTGCGAGCAATCTCCCAAGCCACCCTTGGCGCATCAAATAAGTTATCCAGCTTTAAGCGAACACCTTCCACCTGATTAGGCTGCCAACGGGATAAACGCGCGGCGTCTTCAATATTAATCAGAGCCAAAGAACTATCCAGTTCTGCACCCACTTTAAACACACCTACCACAGTAAAACGCTTCAAGCGTGGAAACACACCAGCAGGTGTAATTGAGGCCTCAGGCAAAACAAAAGTAAGTTTTTCACCAACACCAGCATTAAAGCGCGCCGCTGTTTGCTGGCCGATGACAATGCCAAACTCACCGCTTTCTAACGCATCTAAGCTGCCCTCAATCATATGTTCAGCAATAATTGAGACATTTTTTTCTGCGCTGGGCAAAACCCCGTTCACCAATACCGGTTGCACGCTACCACTGTGGGTCAACATGCCTTGCAACTGGGTAAAAGGCGCGACCGCCACCACATCTGGATGCTCCAGTACCTGATCGCCGGTCTGTTGCCAATCATCCAGCGGCGTATAAGAGCTAACAGTTGCGTGCGGCACCATGCCTAAAATACGGGTGCGCAACTCACGATCAAAACCGTTCATGACCGACAACACCAGAATCATTACCAACACACCCAAAGCCAAACCGACCATGGAAGTTAAGGAGATAAAAGAAATAAAGTGATTGCGACGCTTGGCACGGGTGTAACGCATGCCAATAAATAAAGCTAAAGGTCGAAACATAATAGATACATTCACAGAAAAGATTCGATAGATTGGCAGTTTATAGCGTGCCGATTTACACTCTGACCTCCATTGCAGCCATGGGTTCGTCATGTCCACACAAGATACCGAAGATCGCCGCGAATACTATCGCATTGACGATCAAATCGCACTGCAAATTCGTTTGCCAGGCTCTGAGAGCGAGGAAGACTCCTTAATTTTTAGCCTGCTGGGTGATTTACACCTTTTAGAGTATGAAGCACAACCACTCCTGCGCAGCGTAGGTGAAACTGATCGCGCACTGTCCAGTTATTTGAAAATAATCAATAAACGCATTGATTTACTTGGCCAAGTTTTAGCTCAAAACCTGCTTAAAGATATCGGTCCCGCTCGCGATGTTAGCCTCTCTGAGTCCGGTATTGCCTTTATCGACGAGCTAACCCATCCACTTGGCACTCTACTTAACTTAAAAATAGTGCTGTTACCACAAGGTTTTGGTTTGCATGTGAATGCACGGGTTATTGAGCACCGCGACACCCCTGCCGGCGTACAAATGGTTAGCGTCTTTGAAGACCTCGCCGATGCTACACGGCAAATTTTGGCACGACACATTTTACACAAGCAGGCGCAACAAAGGCGCCTAGCCCTACAACCCTCTGCCGCGGAGCTTGCGCAATGCAACAACTGATTCAAGCCTTAATCTGCTGCGCGCTGCTCACTAGCACCCAGCTATACGCTGAGGTTTTACGCATTCCCATTAGCCAGCAAGGCACCAGCACACTCCAAATGCCTGCCCGTGGAGAGCAACAAACCCAAGTTCTACAGCAGTTTGGCGAGCCACAAAGACGCCATCCCAGCGTTGGTCAGCCTCCGATTACCCGCTGGGACTACCCAGACTTTAGCGTATATTTTGAGCAGTCAACGGTAGTCAATAGCGTGCAACTGCATCAAGCCAAGCACCCAGTAACGCCATGACTTTGATTTACGGCCACCGCGGTGCCCGTGGCGAAGCACCGGAAAACACCTTAGTCAGTTTTCAAGCCTGTTTAGCCGCTGGGGTGACCCGTTGCGAATTGGACTTGCACCTCTCTAAAGACCTGCAGTTGATTGTGATCCATGATGCCAGCTTAAAGCGCACCACCGGTCGCCGCGGTAAAGTCAGTCAATACACTGCTGAACAACTGCTACAAATGGATGCCAGACACAATACTGCACCTTGGCCCAGCCCCTGCCCGATTCCAAGCCTAGAGCACCTGTTCAGCCACTGTGCATTTGTACACTGGCAGTTGGAAGTTAAAGAGTCTTCAAAAAAACGTGCTGCTCAGGCCATACAAGCCATTGTTGAACTCAGCGCGCGCTTTGCTATGCAAGATAAAATCATTATCACCAGTAGCTCGCGCACAGTGTTACGTGCTGCCCAAGCCGGCGCACCACACTTGGCCCGAGGCTTGGTTGCTGAGTATGCATGGTTGAACCCGATCAAAATAGCATTACGCTATCAATGTCAGATGCTGGTATTAAATTGGGAACTGGCTACAAAACAGCGCATAAAACAAGCGCAAAAGGCGGGACTGAATGTTTCTGTGTGGACAGTAAACGAGCCTGCGCTAATGCGCCGACTCGTTACTTATGGTGCTGACAGCCTGATTACTGACTTTCCCGGTTTGGCCACTGCCACCCTCGGGAGTCTGTGAAGCGTTGTTGCAAATAGGCTCCGACCGAATCAGGCCACCGGCCGGAGCCGCTTAAAAAAGCCGATTAATACCATCATAAGCAGCGATACGATACGCCTCGGCCATGGTTGGGAAGTTAAACGTAGTATCAATGAAGTACTTTAACGTATTGGCTTCACCTGGCTGGTTCATAATCGCTTGGCCAATGTGAACAATTTCCGAGGCTTGGTAGCCAAAGCAGTGCACCCCTAAAATGGCTAAGGTTTCACGGTGGAAAAGGATTTTCAACATGCCCACCGGCTCGTTAGAAATCTGCGCGCGAGCCATGCTCTTGAAGAAGGCTTTACCCACTTCATACGGCACTTTGGCCTCAGTCAATTCACGCTCAGTTTTACCAATTGAGCTGATCTCTGGAATGGTATAAATACCTGTTGGCACATCATCGACAAAGTGCCAGCTGTCTTCATCAATGATATTACCCGCTGCAGAACGCCCTTGGTCATAAGCTGCACTGGCCAAGCTTGGCCAACCAATCACATCACCTGCTGCATAAATATTCGACACAGCGGTACGGTAGAACTCATCCACCTCTACTTGGCCACGGCTATTGGCAGTTAAACCAACATTCTCCAAGCCCAATTGGTCAGTGTTACCGGTACGACCGTTACACCACAAGAAACCATCGGCTTTAATTTTCTTGCCGGACTTAAGGTGTAAAATCACCCCTTTATCCACGCCTTCAACGCGCTCATATTCTTCATTGTGACGAATCAATACGTTGTTATTGCGCAAGTGATAACTCAACGCATCCGAGATTTCATCGTCCAAGAAGCTCAACAGTTGGTTGCGGTTATCAATAAGATCAACCAACACACCTAAACCACTAAAAATCGATGCATACTCACAACCAATCACCCCTGCCCCGTAAATAATCAAACGGCGTGGTGTATGGCTTAAGCTTAAAATTGTATCGCTGTCATAGATACGCGGGTGGTTAAAGTCAACATCCGCTGGTCGATACGGGCGTGAACCGGTGGCAATGATGATTTCATTGGCTACCAGCTTCTCGACACGGCTCGGACCAACCACATCAACGCTATGCTCATCAGCAAAACTTGCTGTGCCAAAATACACATCAATGCGGTTGCGCGCATAGTATCCAGTGCGCGAAGCCACTTGACGCTCAATCACACTGCCAGCATTTTTTAACACATCGGGAAAAGAGAACCAGCGCGGCTCACCGATTTGCCTAAACATTTTACTGGTGTTAAAGCGCAAAATTTGACGCACAGAATGACGTAACGCTTTTGAGGGGATTGTACCCAAGTGCGTACTGTTACCGCCCAACTCACCACGACTCTCTACAACAGCAACCTTACGACCTGCTTTAGCAGCATTCATCGCTGCCCCTTCTCCCGCAGGTCCCGAACCTAGAATAACTACATCATAGTTGTAAACTGCCATTTGGACTCCTTCACAACATGCTCAAGGTATTGATAATCAACACTAATCAGCACATTTTAAAAATAAACCTATTAAGCCAGCATAAACAACAGCCAACAATTAGCGCTTGGTCGCGTCATAGGCTTGTGCGGCATTCTCAGCCATAGCTAGCGGCGTATTGGCCTCATCACACTTCTCACGTACGCCGCCACAAATAGAACATTCTTTCTCAATGCCTAAATTAGCAATGCCGCCGCACGAACCGGCAATGGGTGCCCGCCCAGCCAAAACGCCCGCTGACATGCCCAGTACAACCAGTGCCATTACCGCAAAAACCACTAAAAAAAGTACAAAACCGCTCATTGATTACCTCCCTCAGGAAAAATCCTGGAAAACTCAGAGCTTACTTGCGTTACAAAACCATCATCATCGCGCAGCACAAAAAAAGCAGCGATCCCATGCTCTTCAGCAAAAGCCAAACCACGCTCCGGTCCAAGTACTAATAACAGTGTACCTAAGCCATCGGCATGTAAAGTGGAACGATCAATTACCGTGACTGAAGCCAAGCGATGGCTAATCGGCGCGCCAACTCGCGGGTCAAGAGTATGCGAGAAGCGCACTCCGCCTTCCTCAAAGTAGTTACGGTAATCACCGGACGTATTGACCCCATAACCGTCTAACTCAAGAATTTGCTGGATTACGCGCTGACCATCACCCAATGGCTGCTCAAGAGCAATACGCCATGGTGAACCATCTGGTTTGCGGCCAACTGCAATCAATTCCCCTGTGACTTCAATCATGTAGTTGTCAACATTGAGCTCAGCAAAACGCTCACTGATACGGTCCACTGTATAGCCTGCCGCAATACTATTGAGATCAACCTGCACATCAGCGTCTTTGCACAACTGGTCACCGACAACCCGCACATGCTTATAGCCTGTTTGCGCTTTTGCCGCGGCAATTTCTTGCGCACTGGGCACCTGCTTACCTCGTGATTGCGGGCCAAAGCCCCAAACGTTCAACAGTGGTCCTAGGGTTAAATCAAAAGCGCCGTCGCTGAGTGTTGATAACTCATAGCCGTACTGGACTAAATCCAACACCGGCTGCGGCATTTTCATGCAGGTTTTCGCAGGGGATTGATTAAAGCGGGCGATATCAGAATCTAAGCGATAGGTCGACATCTGCCGGTCGACCTCATCCAGAATACCTTGCACAGCAACGCCCATTGCATCGGCTTTAGGCGTTGTGGGACTCGATACATACTTGATGGTGTAAGTGCTGCCTTGGGCTGGGCCAGACAGCACTTCAATACGCTCAGCGTTGTTTTCACAAGCACTGAGCGTCACAACTAATATAGAAACTAAACACGCGCCCTGTAATAGGTTGCGTAACATATTAGCCCCCAAAGTCATCAAGCATGATGTTTTCAGGCTCCACACCTAAATCTTCCAGCAGTTTGATGACTGCTTGGTTCATCATTGGCGGTCCGCACATGTAGAACTCACAGTCTTCAGGTGCAGGGTGATCTTTCAAGTAGTTCTCATAAAGAACGTTATGAATAAACCCAGTTGGACCTTCCCAGTTATCTTCTGGCAATGGATCAGATAAGGCCAAGTGCCAGGTGAAGTTCGGGTTTTCTTCTTGCAGCTTGTCGTATTCATCAACGTAAAACGCTTCACGCAATGAGCGCGCACCGTACCAGAAGCTAATTTTACGCTTACTGTTGAGGCGCTTAAGCTGATCAAAGATATGCGAACGCATCGGCGCCATACCAGCACCACCACCAACAAAGACCATTTCCGCATCGGTATCTTTAGCGAAGAAATCACCAAAGGGACCAAATACAGTGACTTTATCACCCGGTTTTAAGCTAAACACCCACGACGACATAATACCCGGTGGTAAGTCATCACGGCCTGGCGGCGGCGTTGCCACACGGATATTAAACTTAACAATACCGGTTTCTTCCGGGTAGTTAGCCATGGAGTAAGCACGAATAGTTGGCTCAGTCACCGTCGAGGTGTAGCGCCAAATATCAAACTTATCCCAGTCTTCATGGAATTCAGGCTGAATATCAAAGTCTTTGTAGTGCACCACGTGTGGCGGGCATTCCAACTGCACATAACCACCGGCACGGAAGTTGACGTCATCGCCATCCGGGATACGTAAGGTCAACTCTTTAATAAAGGTTGCTACGTTCGGGTTGGACTCAACCACACACTCCCACTTTTTAACCCCAAAAATCTCTTCAGGGATTTGAATTTCCATATCTTGCTTGACGGTGACCTGGCAGGATAAACGCCAGCCTTCTTTAGCTTCACGCTTGGTGAAGTGTGGCTCTTCAGTAGGCAGCAATTCACCACCACCGCTACTCACGACACAAGTACACTGCGCACAAGTACCACCACCACCACAAGCAGACGATAGGAAAATATCGTTACCGGCCAAGGTTTGTAGCAATTTATCACCAGCAGGTACGGTAATCGTACGCTCGCCGTTGATTTTAATGGTTACATCACCGTCAGATACTAAGCGTGCTCGAGCGACAAGAATCAACACTACGAGCGCCAGCACAATGGCGGTGAACATACCTATAGCGAGAAAAATCTCGAAATTCATTACTCGCTACTCCTTACAGTTGAATGCCAGAGAATGACATAAAGCCTAATGACATTAAGCCAATAGTAATAAAGGTAATGCCCAAGCCTTGTAGACCATGGGGTACATCGCTGTATTTTAGCTTTTCACGGATACCCGCCAGTAAAGCGATGGCCAGCGCCCAAGAGAAACCAGAACCCAGACCATATACCGTACTTTCAGTGAAGTTGTAGTCACGCTCCACCATAAACAAGGTACCACCCATGATGGCGCAGTTTACCGTGATCAACGGCAAGAACACGCCCAGTGCGTTGTACAACGCTGGCACATACTTATCGAGGAGCATTTCTAGAATTTGCACAATCGCGGCAATCACCCCGATATAGCTGAGCAAACCTAAGAAGCTAAGATCAACGTCAGGCAAGCCTGCCCACGCCAAAGCACCGTCTTTAAGCAAGTAGGTATAAATCAGGTTGTTGGCCGGCACAGTAATCACCTGCACTACCACAACCGCAATACCTAGACCAATTGCGGTTTCCACTTTTTTGGAGATCGCAATAAAGGTACACATACCCAAGAAGAATGCCAAAGCCATGTTTTCAACGAAAACCGCCTTAACAAATAAGCTGATGTAATGTTCCATCAGTACGCCTCCTTCTCTTGAGTGTGCGCAGCAATGCTAAAGTCAGGCTCTTCCACCTGCTCCTTTTTCCACATGCGCAATGCCCAAATAATTAAACCAATTAAGAAGAATGCCGAAGGTGGTAATAACAACATACCGTTCGGTAAGTACCAGCCGCCGTCGTTGATGGTAGGAAGAATGGTGTAACCCATTAACTTACCCGCACCAAACAGCTCACGGATAATCCCCAACACGATCAACATAACGCTATAGCCTAAGCCGTTACCCACACCGTCAAAGAATGAAATTACCGGTGGATTAGACATGGCAAATGCTTCCGCACGGCCCATCACAATACAGTTGGTAATAATCAAACCGACGAACACTGAGAGCTGCTTAGAAAGCGAGTACGCGTATGCTTTTAATACTTGGTCAACCACGATTACCAAGGAAGCAATAATCACCATCTGCACAATCATGCGGATTGAGCTTGGGATTTGCTTGCGGATCATCGAAATAAACATATTCGAGAACGCTGTAACCAAGGTCAGTGCAACTGACATCACCAACGCTGTTTCAACGTTAGTGGTAACCGCCAATGCCGAACAGATACCCAGGATCTGTAAGCCAATAGGGTTATTGTTAAACAGCGGGTCAAGTACAACTTGTTTAATTGTTGGCTGTGACATCTTTACGCCTCCCCTGCACGTAAATGCTCAATAAAGCTACCAAAGCCATTTTCACCCAGCCAGAACTGGAGCAAATAGGTCACGCCGTTACTGGTCAATGTTGCACCAGCCAAGCCATCGACTTGGTTAACAGCTCTTGGGCTACTCTGATCCACATTACCCTTAATGACGCGAATGGCGAGCTCATCATTACTGTCATATAGGTTTTTATCGAGCCATAAGGCGCGCCAGTTTGGGTTGTCAATTTCACCGCCCAAGCCTGGTGTTTCGCCGTGCTCGTAAAAGCCGAAACCTGCGACTGTGTTGAGGTCACCTTTGAGTGCAATAAAGCCTTGCATGGTGGACCACAAACCATAACCGCGAACAGGAATGATTAAAGTATCTAACTGACCGTCATGCTCAACCACATACACCGTGCTATAACGCTCACGACGCTTAATTGAAGCAATATCGTCTTTACCAGCGAGCTCTTTAGACAGAGCTGGATCTTTCGATGAGGCCAGTGGGTCAAAGATCACTGGATCATGGGCATCAGAAAACTTACCTGTATCCAAATTCACTAGACGCGCCTGAATGCGCTCATCAAACATTTTTTTCACTTGCTCACTGGACATACTGGAGTCACCCAGTCCAGCAATCGCTAGAATACTGCGCTGCTTATCGAGCAAACGGTTCTCAGTTTGAATGGGGCGTAAAGCAACCGCTGCTCCCGCCACAAATACTGAACACACCAAGCACACCAGTAAAGCTACGACTAGCGTGCGGGTGGTTGATTCTCTTGGACTAGACATTGCGCGCCAGCCTCCGCTTAATGTTGGCCTGAACAACAAAGTGGTCAATGAGTGGTGCACAGAGGTTGGCAAACAAAATCGCCAACATCATACCTTCTGGGAAGGCTGGGTTAACCACTCGAACGAGTACCGCCATTACCCCAATCAGCGCACCAAAAATCCACTTACCGGTATTGGTCATGGATGCAGATACAGGGTCGGTCGCCATAAAGATCATACCGAAGGCAAAACCACCTAGTACCAAGTGCCAGTACCACGGCATAGCAAACAATGGGTTGGTATCTGATCCGATGATATTGAGCAGCAAGCTCAAAGCAACCATACCGAGCATCACCCCAGCGACAATGCGCCAAGCAGCGATACCCATAATCAGCAGTACAGCACCACCAATGAAGATGGCCAAAGTACTGGTTTCACCTACCGAACCATGTACGGTACCTAAGAAAGCATCCATCCAAGTGATGCCTGAACCCAGTATCTGCTCCATACCACCTTCAGCACCCACACTGAGTGCAGTAGCGCCAGCAAAACCGTCCACTGAGGTCCATACCGCATCACCTGAAAGCTGTGCAGGGTAAGCGAAGAACAAGAACGCACGGCCTGCCAGTGCTGGGTTTAAGAAGTTTTTACCGGTACCACCAAACACCTCTTTACCAATCACCACACCAAAGCTAATCCCCATGGCGACTTGCCACAATGGAATGCTCGGCGGAACAATTAAGGCAAACAGGATCGAAGTAACGAAAAACCCTTCGTTAATCTCATGGCGGCGGATCGAAGCAAATAACACTTCCCAGAACCCACCAACAATAAAGGTGACCATATAGATCGGCACAAACCAAGTCGCACCCTGAATCATATTGTCCCAAATACTGCCCGGATCAAACCCCGCCAAGGAGCTGGTTAACGCCATACGCCAACCATCTTGCGCTGCCAGTAGCCCTGGGTTATCAGCAAAGATCAAGTTCGCTTGGTAACCGACGTTCCACATACCAAAGAACATCGCCGGGAAGGCACACAACCACACGGTGATCATGATGCGCTTGAGGTCAACTCCGTCACGCACGTGAGCGGTGGTTTTAGTGACACTGCTTGGACGGTAGAAAATGGTGTCAGCTGCCTCATATAGGGCATACCACTTCTCGTACTTACCGCCTTTTTCAAAGTTGTGCTCGATTTTATCGAGGAATGCACGAAGACCCAGCATGGCTTACCCCTCCTGCTCAATACGCGTTAGATTATCCCGTAAAATCGGGCCGTACTCGTACTTACCTGGGCATGCAAAGGTGCATAGCGCAAGGTCTTCCTCATCTAACTCTAAGCAACCGAGCTTTTGTGCAACATCGGTATCGCCGACCAGCAACGCACGCAGTAACTGTGTTGGCAAAATATCCAGCGGCATCACTTTTTCATAGCTGCCCACTGGAATCATTGCCCGTTCACTGCCGTTGGTGGAAGTGGTCATGGCAAACTTTTTATTTGCAAACAATTTAGAAATAAAGATATTCAGTACAGAAAACTTGTTCACGCCGGGGCGTAAGTAGTGCAACATTTGACGCTCACGGTCCTCAACCAAACAGCTCACTTGATTGTGGTAACGGCCTAAGAAATCACAGCTACCACGTGCTGTACGACCGCCTAACACCGAGCCGGAGATCACACGGTTGCTGCCCTCTTCTAGCTCGCCTTGCACCAAGTCAGCCAGATTCGCACCTAAACGGGTACGCACTAAGCGTGGCTGCTTGACCACAGGCCCAGCCAAAGCAACAACGCGCTCCACCCATAACTGCCCAGTGGTAAACAACTTACCAATAGCGATCACATCCTGATAGCCAATCTGCCACACCGTGCGTGTTGCATCGACCGGATCAAGGTAGTGAATATGAGTGCCAGGCAACCCTGCTGGATGCGGCCCAGAGAACGCTTCTGTTTGCACTTTGTCCAAGTTCTCACCCGGCAAAGTAACGCCCTCTGCTTTACACAAAAAGACTTTTGCTAGGCGGCTCAGTACGGTAAGCCCACGGCTAAAATCGTCGGCATACTCAGCGATAATAACTGCTGGGTCCGCAGCTAATGGATTGGTATCCATTGCGGTCACAAAGATTGAGCGTGGTGTCGCATCAATTGCTGGAACCTTGCTATAAGGGCGAGTGCGCAGCGCTGTCCATAAACCGGACTGTTGTAGATTCTCACGCACCTGCTCTGTAGCCAAGCCAGCCAGCTTAGCTGCGTCGTAACTGGCGAAGGTGACTTGCTCATCCCCCTCCAACTCAATCACGACTGATTGAAACACACGACGATCACCACGGTTTATGGCTTTTACAACCCCAGCGCCTGGCGCTGTATAAAGCACACCTTCGGTTTTCTTATCAGAAAAAAGGACGTCGCCGAGCTTGACTCGATCCCCTTCTTGTACCTGCATTGTAGGCTTCATCCCGTTATAGTCGAAGCCTATGACTGCAACACTATGTACGGGCTTTGCAGCCTCAATACGCTGTGTTGGCGTACCAGTCATGGGCAAGTCAAGCCCACGTTTTATTTTGATCATAGGTTTGCCTAACCACGATAGTGAAATTTATAGTTATGTCGAAAACCCATACAGTTTACCTATAAAAGCGCAAACCATGCTGTATTCCCGACGCTTAAAAAGTAATCTGGATGATTATAAAGATGCATAGCGGTCACTTGCCAGCTCTAAGGCCAACTTTCTACCAAATACTCACTTTAGTGGTACACGCAAGCTGTCTTTACTCAATATTTAAACGCAAAAGGGAGCCCAGAGGCTCCCTTTTCACTTAGTCCGTCAATCTCTTATCACTTACTGCGGGAAGGCAGGTGGATTGACGCCAGCGATATCTTCCATAACACGTACAACCTGACAGCTGTAACCGTATTCGTTGTCATACCAAACATACAGAATCAAACGGTTCTCAGTGCAGATAGTTGCTTCCGCATCAACCACACCGGCATGGCGTGAACCCACAAAGTCCGTCGACACAACTTCTTGCGAGCACACATAGTCAATTTGCTTTTGTAGGTCTGAATGCATCGCAATCTGACGCAAGTACTCATTCACTTCAGCACGATCGGTGTTCTTCTCAAGGTTTAAGCTGAGAATCGCCATAGATACGTTCGGTGTAGGTACACGGATGGCGTTACCGGTGAGCTTACCTTCCAAGAAAGGCAGTGCTTTTGCCGCTGCAGTAGCAGCGCCAGTTTCAGTCAGAACCATGTTCAGTGGTGCACTGCGACCACGACGACTACCGGTATGGAAGTTATCGATGAGGTTTTGGTCGTTAGTGTAGGAGTGTACGGTTTCAACGTGACCGTTAACGATACCAAACTTATCATTAATGGCTTTTAGAACCGGCACAATCGCGTTGGTGGTGCAGGACGCTGCAGAAATAATCTTATCATCCGCAGTGATTTCGCCATGATTAATACCGTGTACGATATTTTTCAGATCACCTTTACCCGGTGCAGTTAATACAACGCGATCGATACCTGGGCAAGCTAAGTGCTGGCTCAGACCTTCTTCGTCACGCCAGCGCCCGGTGTTATCGACCAACAGCGCGTCTTTAATACCGTACTGAGTGTAATCAACAGTTTTCGGGTCATTAGAGTAGATCACTTGAATCAGGCTGCCATTGGCTGTGATGGTGTTGTTTTCTTCATCAATAACGATGGTGCCATCAAACGAACCATGCACAGAGTCACGACGTAACAAGCTGGCACGCTTCGATAAATCATTCTCAGCACCTTTACGTACAACAATCGCACGTAAACGTAGGCCATCACCGGCACCGGTTTTTTCAACCAAAATACGCGCCAACAAACGACCAATACGCCCAAAACCATACAGCACAACATCAGTACCTTGGTGGGCATTGCTTTCGCGCTTACCGCTAACCGTGCTTAATTCGTCACGAACAAACTGTTCAAGACTGCGGCCATTGGCTTCAGTTTTGAATTTAACTGCCATCTTACCCAAGTCAACAGACGCGCTGCCAAGATCCATTTCGCTCATAACTTTGAGGATTGGATAGGTGTCACGCACCGACAACTCGGAATCACCACCAATGCGGTGACGAGCAAAACGGTGCGCTTTAAGAATTGCAATTACAGAACGGTTAATCAGGCCGCGTCCATAAATGGACGTTACCACATTGTTATTGCGATAAAGATGGCCAACGAGCGGAATCATTGCCTCGGCAAGGGCTTCGCGATCAATCCATTCACCAAGACACTGGTCAGTCTTCTGAGTCACGTGGAATACCTATTTAGGGGCTTAAAAAGAGCTACATTATCGACTGCATAACGCAAAGCGGCAAGCTCTAAGCAGCTATTCTCTTGAAAACCTTATATAGCGAGCGACTCAATAGCCCGTTACAATCCTTTCTTTTATCATTCTCACTCGGGTTAACTGTGTCTGTATTGCGCTTTCCTAAACTGCCATCTAAATCCGCCAAACAGCTCTGGGGCAACCTTCCCGGCGCTGCTCAGGGGCTTGCCATTGCTGAAGCCACACGCAGTGCGCAGCGTTTTACTTTGCTCCTAACTGACAACAGCCAGAGCGCTGAGCGCCTCAAAGAAGAGCTGGCTTTTTTTGCTCCAGAGCTGCCAGTTTTGCACTTCCCTGACTGGGAAACCTTGCCCTATGACGTGTTTTCTCCGCATCAGGACATTATTTCTCAGCGAGTCGCCACCCTCTACCAGTTACCGCAACTGCAGCATGGCATTTTAGTGGTCCCCATCAATACCGCCCTACACCGCTTAGCGCCCAAGTCATTTATGCTGGATGCCAGCCTGATGCTCGATGTTGGCCAAAAGCTTGACGTGGAAAGTATGCGCAGCCGCTTACAGGCATCCGGCTATCAATGCGTGGACACTGTTTACGAACATGGTGAGTTTGCCGTACGCGGAGCGTTACTGGACTTATTCCCCATGGGCAGTGACGCGCCCTACCGTATTGATTTATTTGATGATGAAATCGAAACGCTGCGCACCTTTGATCCAGAAACCCAGCGCTCCAATGAGAAGGTCGACAGCATTCGCCTGCTACCAGCCCGCGAATTCCCTTTAGATAAAAAAGCCCGTGGTGATTTTCGCGCACGCTTCCGTGAACGTTTTGACGTAGATTTTCGTCGCTGCCCACTGTACCAGGACCTCTCTGGAGGCATTATTCCAGCGGGAATTGAATCCTACTTACCGTTATTTTTTGAAGAAACCAGTAGCCTGTTTGATTTCCTCCCAGACAATGCTCAAGTTTTCTCAATGCTCGGAGTTGATGCCGCAGCTGAAGCTTTTTGGCAAGATATTCGCAGCCGCTATGAAGAGCGCCGTGGCGATATTGAACGCCCACTGCTGCCGCCTGCCGATTTATTTATTGCCATCAATGAATACTACGCTGCACTTAAAGAACACCCGCGTATTGTCATTGATCCTGAAGACGTTAGCCCCGGTGTCGGCCGCGAGCGCTTGCCAGTACAAGCCTTTCCAGATTTAGCCATTGACGCCCGCGCCACTGAGCCGCTGAGCAAGGTTAAAGAGTTTTTAGCCGAATTTTCTGGCCGCAGCTTATTTACCGTAGAGACCGCCGGACGCCGTGAAGTTTTACTTGAACTACTGCAGCGCATAAACGTAGCCCCTGTCGAAGTTGCCAGCTGGGAAGACTTTTTAACCGCAGACTGCAAAATTGCGATTTGTGTGGCACCCATTGAAGCCGGCGTCCTACTCGACAATATTGCTTTAATTCCCGAAAGCGCCTTGCTCGGTCAGCGAGTGATGCAGCGCCGTCGCCGTGAAAAAAACCGTGACGCCAACCATGAGCATGTCATCCGCAATCTCACTGAACTGCGCGAAGGCGCACCAGTGGTGCACATTGACCACGGTGTTGGCCGCTATCAAGGCTTGGTGACTTTAGAAATTGAGGATCAAGCCACCGAATTTTTAATGCTCGAATACGCGGATCAAGCCAAGCTCTATGTGCCCGTGGCCAATCTGCATTTAATTGCCCGCTATACTGGCAGCGATGACAGCAGCGCCCCACTACACCGTTTAGGCACCGAGCAATGGCAGAAAGCCAAGCGCAAAGCCGCTGAGCAAGTACGCGATGTAGCAGCAGAATTGCTGAATATTTATGCCATTCGCGCGGCCCGCGAAGGTTTTGCTTTTAGCAATCCAGGCCTTGATTACGCAACCTTTAGCGCGGCCTTCCCTTTTGAGGAAACCCCAGATCAGCAAGTGGCCATCGACAATGTGCGCAATGACATGCTCTCTGGCAAACCCATGGATCGCTTAATTTGTGGTGATGTGGGCTTTGGTAAAACCGAAGTGGCCATGCGCGCAGCCTTTATTGCCGTACACAGCGGTAAGCAGGTGGCCGTTTTAGTACCCACCACCCTGCTCGCGCAACAACACTACAACAGTTTCCGTGACCGCTTCGCCGATTGGCCAGTGCAGGTCGAGGTTATGAGCCGCTTCAAAACCGGCAAAGAAATCAGCCAAGCAGTGAGTAACGTCGCTGATGGCAAAGTCGACATTTTAATTGGCACGCACAAACTGCTGCAAGATGACGTGAAGTTTAATAATTTAGGCTTAGTTATTATTGATGAAGAACACCGTTTTGGTGTGCGTCAGAAAGAGAAGCTAAAAGCTCTGCGCAGCGAAGTGGATATTCTCACCCTCACTGCCACACCGATTCCGCGCACCCTGAATATGGCCTTTGCCGGCATGCGCGACATGTCAATTATTGCCACACCGCCAGCACGGCGCTTATCGGTGCGCACTTTTGTTATGCAACGCCAAGATGCGGTGGTGAAAGAAGCCTTGCTGCGTGAGTTACTGCGCGGTGGTCAAGTGTATTTCTTACACAACGATGTTAAAACCATCGAGAAATGCGCTGCCGACTTAGCCGCTTTAGTACCCGAGGCGCGTATCGGCATTGGCCACGGACAAATGCATGAGCGCGAACTGGAACAGGTGATGGCCGACTTCTACCACAATCGCTACAACGTATTAGTGGCCTCAACCATTATTGAAACCGGTATTGATATCCCTAACGCCAACACCATTGTGATTGATCGCGCAGACAAGTTTGGCTTGGCCCAATTACACCAATTACGCGGACGGGTGGGACGCAGCCACCACCAAGCCTATGCTTACTTACTAACCCCACCAGCCAAAAGCATGACCAGCGATGCGAAAAAACGCCTTGAAGCCATCAGTCATGCACAAGACTTAGGCGCAGGCTTTATGCTCGCCACTCACGACTTAGAAATCCGCGGCGCCGGTGAACTATTGGGTGACGGCCAAAGTGGTGAGATCCAAGCCATTGGTTTCACCTTATATATGGAAATGCTCGAACGCGCCGTGGAATCCATTCGCAAAGGCGAGCAACCCAACCTTGAGCAACCACTGGACAGCGGTACTGAAATCAACTTACGGGTGCCTGCGCTGATCCCCGACGAGTATTTACCTGATGTGCACGCACGTTTGATTCTCTATAAGCGCATTGCCTCAGCACAAAACACTACGGACTTAAAAGACTTACAAGTGGAGATGATTGACCGTTTCGGTTTATTACCCGATCCAGCCAAACACTTAATTCGTGTTACCGAACTCAAGCTCAAAGCACAAGCACTGGGTATTCTCAAAATCGATGCAGGCCCGCACGCTGGGCGTTTAGAATTTGCCGGCGATACCTGTGTTGATCCAATGCGCCTCATTAAACTGATTCAAAGTCAGCCCAAGCACTACCGCTTTGAAGGCGCTACCGTCTTTAAGTTTAATGTGCCGATGGATAATCCTGAGCAGCGTTTTGCTACAATCGAAGCCTTGCTGGCACAACTGGCGCCATAACAATAATTTAGGGAGCTGCACATGCGTTATTTAATTCACTTCGTTCTTCTGCTCGCCCTGTGCAGCACGCAAGCAATGGCCAGCGACAGCCACATTATAGAGCTGGTGGTCTTTCGTCAAGGCGGCGAAAGCTTATCTGCCAGCCGAGTCGCGCCGGACAACTGGGCACAAGGCGCAACACCAATTACCGCTAACATGCTCCGCAGCACCCACCTCAACCACTTAACAGACAAGCTCACCCCAGCCAATGGTTACGAAATACTTTTCCATCAAGCGTGGCTGCAGCACAGCACTGACGGCACAGCGAAAGTAGCTGTCAGCACCGGCCCCGATTATTTCGACCATTATCCAGTGGAAGGCACCCTGAGTTTTGTCTTGGATCGCACCAGCTCCGTACAGCTGGATCTGTGGATCAATCAATTCAACCCCGACAAGACCTTGCGCAGCAGCGAACAACTGCAACAAAAAACCATGGTTGCCAATGACCAAGTGACTTTCGTTGACCACTATCCGCTGGGTGCTCTGATTCGCATCCAAGCACAAAATAGCCCAGCGCAGAACATCAAGACCGTCAACCCAGAAGACTTTGAGTAGCTGCCAAACCGAGCTCAAGCCTAGTCGGCTAGACTCGGTTTAGGCGCTTTAGACGCTGAGTTTTACCCAACTGCACAGCGCCTCATGTTTACTTGAGTCAGCAGTCTTTACTCAATAAATTTAAGCCACTGCCCATAGCCTTGCTCTTGCATCTGCGCCTGGGGAATAAACTTGAGACTGGCGCCGTTAATGCAGTAGCGCAAGCCGCCACGATCCCGTGGGCCATCAGGAAACACATGACCCAAGTGCGAATCAGCCAGCTGACTGCGCACTTCAATGCGGCGCATATTGTAGCTGGTGTCAGTGTGCTCAGTGACCGCGCTGGCATGAATCGGCTTCACAAAACTCGGCCAACCGCAGCCGGACTGGTACTTAGCACTGGAGCTAAATAACGGCTCGCCACTGACAATATCCACATACAGTCCCGGCTCAAACAGCTCGTCATAGCGGTGACTGAACGCGCGCTCAGTGCCGTTGTTTTGGGTGATCTGATATTCCTCGCGACTTAAACGCTGCTGCAAGGTTGCGCTGTCAGGCTTGCGAAATGTACTGGCATCAAACTCTTTCTGCGCTTTCTCAGCCTGCTCGGCCTGATTGGCTAATGGCTCATCGGCTTTGGATAAGTCCACATGGCAGTAACCATTGGGGTTTTTCATTAAGTAATCTTGATGGTACTGCTCAGCCTGATAAAAATGCTTAAGTGCTGTGTTTTCCACTACCACAGGTCGCTTGTAACGCTGTTGCAACTGGACTAAAGCGTCAGCCACCACTTTCTGCTCGGCAGTGTCAGTGGTATAAACACCGGTTCGATATTGCACACCGCGGTCATTGCCCTGCTTATTCAAACTGGTTGGATCAATGATGCGAAAGTAATACTGCAAAATATCATCCAGGCTCAGCTTGTCAGGGTTATAAACCACTTTTACCGTTTCCGCATGGCCGGTGTTGCGGTACACCACATCTTCGTAACTGGGGTTTTCCGTGCGGCCATTGGCATAACCGGAAACCGCATCCAGCACGCCATCAATGCGCTCAAAATAGGCCTCAACCCCCCAGAAACAACCGCCAGCCAAATAAATAGTACGGGCATTCACCGGGACAGCATCTTGATTGATTTTTGGCTGATAAAAAGTGTGGGCTGAGTCGTCCAAATCCGCTTCCGGGTTAGCCAACAACGCTAAAGCCTGAGACTTATTGAGACTGCCTTTAATCACTCGCGCTAGCTGCCCTTGCTGATCAATCAACGCCCAACTGGGATAGACCTTAACGCCAAGGCGCTTAACCAATTCACCACTGCTGTCCATGCGCACCGGTAACTGCGGGTAATCTAAACCGCTGTACCAATCGCTAAAGGCCTCTAGCGACTGCTCGCCCAACACCCCCGGAGAGGCCACGGTAAGTAGGTTAGCCGCAGCAAAATCAGCGTCGCTAACCCAGTCTTCTGTTTGCCCCAGCTCCGACAAGCATAAAGGACACCAGCTGGCCCACAACTTTACCAAAGTGGGCTTACTCGCATCAAAAGCCACGCTCGATTGTTCACCCTGTACATCCGGCAAGTTCTGCACCTGCTGGGCTAAATTAAGCGTCGAGGGTTTAGCCACTGCCATAGATTGCCCGGCAGAGATAAACCAGATAAACAACGCAGCCAAAACTGCAACTGCAGCAATGACCTGCCCGCGAATAGATAGCAACATGAGTTTATTCTCTATGAGTAAGTGTTAAACAGTATGCCACATACTTATACAGAGATTAACTTATGTATAGCTATTACAAAGCAGTTTCTAGACTTTTTAGCCAATAACGTTTGGCTCGATTTCCAGCTCAACGCCATAACGCTGCTGGATATCAGCTTGGATCTGTGAGGCTAACGCAAGAATCTGTTGGCCAGTGGCTGCGCCATGATTGACCAAGACTAGGGCCTGCTTCGCATGTACGGCGGCGTCACCTTGGCGCACGCCTTTCCAGCCGGCTTGATCAATCAACCAGCCAGCGGCCAATTTCACCTGACCATCTGCTTGAGCAAAACAGACTATATGCGGATAGTTTTTTTGCAATTGCTCGGCATGCGCAGAGGTGACGACTGGGTTTTTAAAGAAGCTACCAGCATTGGCGAGCCGCTTAGGGTCTGGCAGTTTTGCTGCGCGGATTTCGCAGACCGCACGGCTGACATCGTGCGGCGTGGGTGCGCTGATCTGTTGCTCAGCTAGATAGCCACGTAAATCGCCATAATCAAGCTGCAGACTTGCGTGTTTCGGCAGTTTAAAAATAACACTTAAAATCACCCGCCGACCTGACTCGCGCTTAAAGAGACTATCGCGATACGCAAACTGACACTGCTCATTGCTCAAGCGCTGCACAAGTGCAGTTTCGCGATCAAATACCAGCACACTTTCCAAATGATCTTTCAGTTCGACCCCATAGGCACCAATATTTTGCACGGGCGCTGCGCCTACATTGCCGGGAATTAAACTCAAGTTTTCTAAACCGCTGAGCCCTTGCGCCAAGCTCCACAGGACAAAAGCATGCCAATTCTCTCCAGCCTGCACGGCAACGCGGGTAAACTCTGCATCGGTGCTGAGTATGCTAATCCCGCGCAGTTGCAGATGAATCACTAACACCTGCAAGTCCGCAGTCAGCACCAGATTACTGCCGCCGCCCAGCAGGAGCACGCTAACACCCTGTTGCTGCGCCCAAACTAAAGCGGCTTGCAACTGTTCAAGTGAAGCTACGCTGACAAAAAAACGCGCCCGCACATCAACCGCTAAGCTGTTGTACGGGCGCATAGACACCTGCTCTTGGATATTCAGGCTCACAGTTTTACCTTGATTTCGTCCAACAGCACTTGGCTGGCTTGCTCCAGCATATCCAGCACCAGCTCAAAACCATCTTCACCGCCATAATACGGATCAGGCACTTCATCTGGGCTAATGCCAAAACGTGGCAAATACAAGGCTAATTCTGCAGAACCATCGGCTGGCTGAATCGCCTGTAAGTTACTCAAATTGCTGTTATCCATGGCTAGGATCAGGTCAAACTCATTAAAATCTTCTGCTTTAGCCTGGCGCCCACGCAAACCCGACAAGTCATAACCGCGCTTCGCCGCAGCAGCCACGGTACGCGGATCAGGCGCTTTACCAATATGCCAATCAGAAGTGCTGGCGGAATCAATGGTGATTTTATCGCTTAAACCTGCCTGCTCGACATAGCGACGAAACACCCCTTCAGCGGTAGGCGAACGGCAAATATTACCTAAACAGACAAATAAAACCTTCATTATTACTCCTCAAAAAAACGTCGCACACGCTGCAAATCTTCCAGCGTATCAACGCCTGCTGGCGGTGCTATAACAGCATCAGCCACATGAATACGCGCCCCATTCCATAAAGCGCGCAACTGCTCCAGGGATTCTGTGAGCTCAAGCGCACAGGGTCCCCAAGCGACAAAATCGGCTAAAAAACCGGCCCGGTAAGCATAAATACCAATATGCCGACGAAAATCTACGCCAACTGGCATTTCGCTTTGGCTTTTAGCAAAGGCATCACGTGGCCAGGGCAAAGGCGCACGACTAAAGGTCAAAGCATAGCCCTGCACATCAGTGCTGACTTTCACCACATTTGGATTCAAGACACTGGCCAGATCGGTTATGGGCTCGGCTAAAGTTGCCATCGCTGCTTGCTGATACTGCGCGAGGTTTTCAGCAACTTGATTAATCACTGCCGGTGGAATCAATGGTTCATCGCCCTGCACATTGACCACAATCGCATCACTGGGTAGCGCTAACTGGGCTACAACCTCAGCTAAGCGGTCAGTGCCGGACTCATGATCATCGCGGGTCATCAGCACCTGCGCACCAAAGCTCTGGCATTCAGCAAAAATCCGCTGATCGTCCGTGGCAATCACCACTTGCTGCGCAGCACTTTTTTGCGCTTGCAGCCAAACCCGCTGAATCATCGACATACCGGCAATATCTTGCAGCGGTTTACCAGGAAAGCGCGTCGAGGCAAAACGCGCAGGAATCACCACACTAAAAGCTTGAGTCATGCTATTAATCCAAACGCTCGTCGTTGCTTAAAGTACGCGCTTCGGTTTCCAGCATCACCGGAATATCATCACGAATAGGAAAAGCCAAACCATCGGCCTTACACCACAGCTCAGTTTTTTCGTCGTTGAGTTGCACGGCACTTTTACACAAAGGGCAGGCTAAAATATCTAAAAGTTTCGGGTCCATCAGCATATCCTCACAACGATTCAGGTAATAAACGCTTGAGCTGCTCAGCAAACCAGCGGCTAAATGCTGGCGATGGCTGCGCGGCCACTTGTAAATACCAGCAATTATCCGCAGCAAAAGCACGGCATTTCACCGCATCTTTTTCCGTCATTAACACTGGTAGGTCATCGCTAAACTGTAAATCTTGCGCAGTAAACTCGGCATGATCAGCAAAGGCATGAGCGATTGGCTGCCAGTCTAACCCCTCCAGCGTCTTGAAGAAACGCTGCGGGTTACCTATACCGGCCACGGCATGCATTTTTTGCTGCTTAGGAAAATAACTTAACGGCTCACGGCGGCCACTGCGCACATGCACCAACGCGGTGGGCTGCAGCTGCATGGCAAAGCCGCTATTAGTGTCGGCTGTAGCACCGTTAAACAGTACCGCATCCACTGTTTCCAAGCGCTCAGCAGGCTCGCGCAAAGGCCCCATCGGCAAGCAGCGCTGATTGCCTAAACCGCGTGCGTCATCAATCAGCACCAACTCTAAATCTCGGGCTAAGCCATAATGCTGCAGGCCATCATCAGATAAAATCAGATCAACCGACTGCTCAGCGAGTAACTGCTGCACCGCCTGAGCACGCTGCGGAGCAATAACCAGCGGGATTCCTGTGCGCTGCACAATCAGCAAAGGCTCGTCGCCGGCATGTTCGGCAGAGTCGCTTGCGCTAACGGTCCAAGGTAAATGCGGCGGCCGCGCACCATAACCACGGCTGACCACACCCACACGCAAGCCTTGCGCTCGGCAGTAGTCGATCAGCCAAAGAATTAACGGGGTTTTCCCAGTGCCGCCTACAGTGATATTGCCCACCACCACCAGCGGAACTGGCGCTCGATACGTCTCACTCTGACCAGCAATAAAGCGCGCGCGCTTACGCAACACTACCCAGCGGTACAGTTGCTCCAGCGGCCATAACACAGCCAAAGCTGGATGTCCGCGATACCAAGCTTGCTGCAAGCGCTCACTTAACTTCACTACTCGGCTTGCGCCTCAACAGTGGTAATGCGCAGCTGCGCAAAGCCCAACTTCGAAGCAGCATCCATGGCGGTAACTACAGCCTGGTGCGGCGCTTTTGCATCGGCACTAAGCATCACTGGCAGGCTTTGATCGCCACCTGACTCAACCCGCAAGGCTTCCATTAACGCGGTCAAATCATTGCTGGCCAAGCTTTTTCCATTTAAAGCAAAAGAGCCATCCACAGCGACTAAAATTTCTAAAGGTGCTTTAACTGCAGCTTCCGGCGGCGTACCGCTAACCGCCTCAGGCAAATCAACTTTAAGCTGCGTTTCTCGGGTAAAGGTGGTGGTCACCACAAAAAACAACAGCAAGATAAACACCACATCAATCAGCGGTGCTAGATTAATATCAACCGGTTCACGGGGCTTACGAGGGAATCTCACGCTTTATCACCATTTAGCTCAACCTCACGATCACCTTGCACCACTTCTACCAACTTAATCGCTTCTTGCTCCATGTTAACCACCAGCTCATCGACACGGCGCTGCAAGAAACGGTGGAAAAACATGGCTGGAATTGCCACAAATAAACCCGCTGCAGTGGTCACCAGCGCCTTGGCGATACCACCAGCCAACTGTGGCGCATTGGCCATACCTGAGCCCATAAAGGCACCGAAGATTTCAATCATCCCCAATACCGTACCCAGCAAACCCAGTAAAGGCGTAATTGCTGCAATAGTGCCCAGCGGTGTTAAATAGCGCTCAAGCTCATTGACCACTTTAGCGCCAGCCTCTTGAATACTTTCTTTCATCATTTCACGGCCGTAGCGTGAATTGGCCAGCCCAGCAGCAAGAATCTGCCCCAACGGCGACCCTGCCCGTAACTCGCTAAACTTATTGCTATCCATTTGCTTGTCTTGCACCCAGCGCCAAACCTGGCCGAGTAAATGTGGCGGGCTGATACGTGATGGGCGCAAGGTCCATAAACGCTCAGCAACAATGGCAACTGCAATAATTGAGCACACCACAATAGGCAGCATAATCCAGCCGCCTGACTTGATCAGTTCCCACACAATAACTACTCCAGCAATAAATTTTGCTAACTTTAGCACAGCCTAAGGCGGACACCGAACGCTATGGTTCTCATTTTAACGCCAAAAGCGCAATTGCCTAGCCATACTGCTTGGCTCGCTGTAGCGCCCTAAGTAAATCTGCACCGCTTTATCATGCGCCGTATCATAAATACGCACCTGTTCACGCTGCAAATTTGCCAACACTTGCGGGTGCGGATGCCCATAACTGTTGTGTTTGCCACGGGAAATTAACGCATACTGCGGGGCAATGGCCTGTACAAAACGGCGCGAAGTGGAAGTACGACTGCCATGGTGCCCAGCCACCAACCAATCAACTTGCAACCATGGCCAGTCGGCTAGTAATGCTGCTTCACCAGCAGCATCCAAGTCACCGGTCAACAATAAACGCTCGCCTTGCGCAACAATCAGCAGCACGCAGGACTTTTGATTACTGTCTTTCGCGTTATGCCACTGCCAACGCCAAAACCAAACGTCATCCCACTGCCACTGCTCAGCTCGACAATCTTGTGCAGCAAAGCTTGGTGGATGCTCTGCTGGTTGACCGCTGACCACTCGCTTAACCTCCACTGCATCCAAAATCGCCTGTGCGCCACCGGCATGATCGGCATCTGCATGAGAAATCAGTAACTCATCTAAACCAGTCTGGCCATAACCGCGTAACACCGGCACCACGATGCGTTCGCCGGCATCAAACCCTGCCATAAAAGGGCCGGCATCATACATTAGGCTGTGCTGCGCAGTTCTCACCCAAACTGCTTGCCCTTGCCCCACATCCAGCACCCACACCTGCGCTTGCCCATCTGCAACCACTTCTTTACTCGGTTTAAGCAGCGGCAAGCAAAGCAGCAACCCTGCGAGCAGCGGTAACAGGGGCCGTGGCAACAACCAGCACAGCACTCCCAACACAGCTAATAGCAGCGCCGCCACCGTTACCCCGCTGCCCTGCCAGACCGGCCAACCTTGCGCAAACCAATCCAAGCCAGCAAACATAGCAGTTAAACACCAAGCTGCCGCACTGAGAACCCAGCTCGCAAGACTTGGCCAAGGCAATAGCAACGCGCCCAATAAGGTTAAAGGCAGCGCCAGCAAGCTCAACCACGGCACCGCAAAAATATTTGCCAGCGGTCCCATCAAGCTCACCGGCAAACTCAAAGCCAGCAAAAAAGGGGCAAGACCAATTGCTGCAACCCATTGTGTGCGCCCTACCATATGCCACCAGCGCCACGGTCCCAAGCGTGCTGCAAACGCCAGTATCAACGCACCCACCGCAGTAAATGACAACCAAAAGCCAGCCTGCAAAACCACTAAAGGCTCATAAATTAGCACCACTGCTAAAGCAATTAAAAACGCTATCCACACACTTAAATGCTGAAAATGCCAACGCCAAAGTAAAGCCACCATCACCATGATGCACGCGCGCTGCACTGGCACGGCAAAGCCGGCAAAAGTGCCATAGGCTAACGCCGCCGATATCGAAAGCACGCAAGCAGCTGGCAACCAGGGCACGCGCTGCGGCCACCAACCCAAACGCATCAACCAAAAAACCACAGCATAGGCCACCGCGGCAATTAAACTGATGTGCTGACCTGAAATCACCATAAGGTGCACAGTGCCGGTAGCTTGTAATGTTTGCCACTGCTCTGCGCTTAAACCCGAGCCATCACCCAAGATTAAAGCCGTCATCAGGCCTTGCGCGGGCTCTGGTGCATAGCGCTGAATACGCGCTCTGACTTGCTCACGCCAATGATCTAAACCCTGCCCCTGCGCAACCAGCTGACCCGCTTTAACCGAGCCTGTAGCCCCAATACGTTTAGCCAGCAGCCAAGCTTGGTAATCAAAGCCATAAGGATTGAGAGAGCCATCAGGACGTTTTAAGCGCACCGCTAAGCGCCAACGTTGCCCCGCTTTCACAGGCTCTGCTGGGGTACGCCAAGACACACGTATGCGTCGCGGCAGTTGTGCTCGACGGGAAACCGCATCGTCCAATTCAAAACGCACAGTTGGGGGTTGCCCTTGCACAACTGGCCATTCAGGCAAACCTACAACTGTCCCAGTAATCCACAAAGTGCGCCCATCTAATGCTGCAGCAAGCTGATCATCTAACGCCCACTGCGCACTTAAACACGCCCAACACAGCCCCAACAAAAAGAAACCGAAAAGATGCAAGCGCGTGCGTAGCAACAACAACGCAACCAGCAGCCCCGATAGCAGCCAAAATATACTTGGCAACCACGGCATGACGCGCAAACTCAGCAAGCCAACAATCAAAGCGATTATGGATATTTGCACAGCACTACCTCCTTGTAGCATTTGCAAACACATATTCTT
This sequence comes from Denitrificimonas caeni, assembly GCF_027498055.1. Lineage (GTDB taxonomy): Bacteria > Pseudomonadota > Gammaproteobacteria > Pseudomonadales > Pseudomonadaceae > Denitrificimonas. The sequence continues at coordinate 1,268,707 of NZ_CP114976.1, read as the reverse complement.
ATCAATTCACTGTTTTCTAAGACTTTTGTCACACCCTGTAACAGCACCGCCCTCGAATAAGATGCATAATAGACTAGCTTTAGCACGCCAGAGAAGATTCATGCCCCGTCAACTATTTAAACGCTACATGCCTGACCCGGAAAAACTAAAAAACAATCCATCGTTACGTTTTTTGGGCAGCCTTATCCATGATGCAAACCTGTGGCACCTGAACCGTCATTCAGTGGCCCGTGCAGTTGCTGTGGGTTTCTTTTGGGCGATGATCCCAATGCCGATGCAGATGTTTGCCGCGGCTTTATTAGCAATCCCTATGCGCGCTAATCTACCTATTTCTGTTGGCTTAGTTTGGCTGACGAATCCTATCACCATGCCGCCGGTGTTTTATGTCAACTACAAGTTAGGCTCTTGGTTGCTTAACACGCCAGCTATTGAGTTCCCCGACAAAATGACGCTCAGCTGGATTTTAGAAGTCACCACCACCCATTGGCAGCCTTTATATGCGGGTTCCATTGTGATGGGACTGATTCTTGCTGCAGTGGGTTATAGCTGCACAGTTTTATACTGGCGCTGGTGGGTCAACCGCAGCTGGAAAAAACGCATAAAACTGCGCAACTCACGCCTAAACGATTGATTTTAAAATAAGTTTTGACACTTCTCAGAATCTGCGTATACTTATCGGCGCGGAATGGAGCAGTCTGGTAGCTCGTCGGGCTCATAACCCGAAGGTCGTAGGTTCAAATCCTGCTTCCGCAACCACATTCAAAAGCCTTAACTTTCAATGAGTTAGGGCTTTTTTTATGCCTGTAATTCCTTGCTTAAAAATCGTCTAAAAAGCCTGTATTCATACGGCACTGCCATGGTAAACACCTTGATGCAAGTATCAGGCTCGATTGGTACCGCTTTGGCGATCACCATAATGTCTGCGTCGCAAAACAGTTTCTTGAGTAAGGTTGCAGATCCACTAGCGCCATCCATGGCTAGCATTTCATTGTCCGCTGGCGTGCAAACGGCGTTTATTTTGGGGATCGGGCTTGCGGTGAGCGGATTAATTGCGTCGCTTTTTATAAAGTCTTCGAGGTGATTGCTAAAAGGCACCTGTCTTTTTATTTTTTACTGGACTCATAACCGTCACAAATGCAAATCCTGCTTACACCAACAAATTCAAAAGCCTTAAACTTTTACGAGTTAGGGCTTTTAAATGCCTGTAGTCTTTCCTTTGGATAACGTCAAAAAAATCGCATTGCACACGATAATTTATACACTATCGCTTTGCTAATGTAAGCCCTACCCTGCATAAGTTAACTACTGTAGGGGCTGCCAGGCTTGTAGTAATCCCAATACCCAGTGACTGCCTCGTTAACTACGACCAGACTTAAGTTGGTGTGCCATAGTTGCGCGTAACTTACCCGGTCGTACAGGCTTGGTTAGCAAAGGAATCCCCAGTCGCTTGCGCAGTGCTTGCTCTTCATCCGTGTAATCGGCAGTAATTAGCACTGCTGGAATATTTTTCGCAAAGTCAGCACGCAGCTGCTCCGCGACAGCCAAACCAGTCACACCACAATTGAGGTGCAAATCCACGATTAATAAACTAGGCGCTTGCTCCTCCAGCGCTACAATTGCAGCCCTATAATCTTCAGCAACTAGAACTTCACAACCCCACTGCGTTAAAAGCACGGCCATGCTGTGTAAAATCTCTGGCTCATTATCAATCACTAATACCCGCTGCCCAGCAAAGCTATGCACCATTGCTGGGCTTGTTTCTAGAGTTTTTTTCTCATATTTGGCTTCGCTGCTTAACGGCACCTCAATACTAAAGCAAGAGCCTCGCCCAAGCTGCGAGCGCAACTCAATATTCGCGCCCAATACAGCGGCTATACGCTCCACAATAGCCAGGCCAAGCCCAACGCCTTTACGGCCACTTTGATGGTTTGTATCAACCTGATTAAACTCTTGAAAGATTGACTCCTGCTGATCTTTAGCAATGCCTGGCCCCGTATCCCAAACCTCTATACGCACCTTATTACCACGTCGTCGAACACCTAAAAAAACACGTCCAGAACCCGTATAGCGACAAGCATTACTCAGTAAATTACGCACAATGCGCGTCAACAAGTGGTAGTCGGTATAGACATAAAGGGAAGACGAAAAAAACGTTAAGCGTAATCCCTCAGCTAATGCTACCTGTTCAAACTCTGACACCAATGCGCTAAACATATCTCGAATGGAGCACGCTGATAGCGATGGAGTTACCGCTGCCTGATCTAAGCGAGCAATATCCAATAGATCCGCAAGCAAATCCTCTGCTCCCTCCAGCGCCATGTGGGCACGTTCGAGTAAATGCTGTTCTGCAGCAGGCAACTGTCGCTCACGCAATGACGACATCAGTAATCGCGCAGCATTTAACGGCTGCAACAAATCATGACTGGCCGCAGCCAAATACTTGTCTTTGCTTCGATTGGCCGCCTCTGCAACTTCTTTCGCCTCACGTAAAGCCAGCTTAACTTGCTCATGACAAGTGATTTCTTCCTGCAGATCTTCATTACTTAACTGCAGCTCTCGAGTACGCTCAGCCACACGGCGCTCTAAGCTTTGATTAAGCTTTTCCAAACGTTCTTGGTTTTTTTTACGCTCAGAAATATCAGCCACAAACCCCTCTAAAACACCAGGCTCATCATCTTTAAGTAAAATATTCATCAAGACATCAAGGGGCTTTCCGTCTTTACACAACAAGCGTGTTTCATAACCGCGCACAATATTTTTCTGCAGCAACTCCGCACGAATACTTTGCACTTCTTTAATACCACCAACAAACAAACTTGGTGCACTAGGCCCAGTATTCGCAAGCAATTCTGCAACACTGACGTAACCAAGCATATTTGCCAAACCTGGATTAACTGCCCGAAACCCACCATTAATTTGCGCTTGAAAAATCCCATACGTGGCGTGCTCAAACAGCCATTTATAACGGTTACGCTCACGCTCTACTTCGTCCAGTTGCTGTAATAATTCACGGTAGTGACTTTTACGGGATGACTGCTCACTAAGCCCCAGCAAACCAGCTAGAGTATTGTCAGAGGGCTTCGGCATAGACCACTTCCATATCACGCTGATTGGAGGTTCTAGGATTCGTTAAAATACAGGGATCGGTCATGGCATGGCGAGATAAAAACGGTATGTCAGCGCGGTTAACCCCACATTCACCAAGGCTGTCATGAAAACCTACTGCCTGCTTAAATTCAATCAAATGATTGACTAAGCGGGTGCGCACTTGCTCACTGGTGAGCCCACGACAATCAATTCCTAATGTTTGCGCAATCACTTTAAATCGATCTGGTGCAGAGCTGTAATTAAAGGCCACAACATGCTCAACCAATGCAGCATTACACTGCCCATGGGGTAGATCTAAATAACCACCTAGACTGTGCGACATTGCATGCACTGCGCCCAAAATCGCATTCGAAAACGCCAGCCCAGCCTGCATACTGCCCAGCATAATTTGTTCTCGTAGCGCTATATCATGTGGGTTAGCGATCATCTCCACCAAGTTTCCGCCGATTAAACGCATCGCTTCTAAAGCATGAGTATCCGTCAGTGGGCCGCTACCAACAGATACAAAAGCCTCAATGGCATGTACCAAAGCATCAATACCAGTACAGGCTGCCAAAAACGGATCCATAGTGAGCGTAGTTTCTGGATCAATCAATGCGACATCTGGCACCACAGCTTTACTGACAATAGAAAACTTCATGCGCTCTTGCTGATTAGAAATAATCACAAACTGCGAGACATCTGCAGAAGTGCCTGCTGTCGTGGGAATCAAAATCAATGGTGGGCTGGGCAGTCGAATAGTATCCACTCCCTCAAACTCTAAAATGCTGCGCCCATGGGCAGCGACAATACCAATGGCCTTCGCACAATCCATTGGACTACCACCGCCAATAGCAACAATCGCGGTACAGTTATGTAGCTTATAAGTTTCTGCGCCATGCATCACCTCCTCCACTCTGGGGTTCGGTGAAACCTCTGTAAAGAGATGGTAATCAATACCCTGCTCTTGCAGGCTTTCTTCAATATCAGTAACCCACCCGGCAGCTTGCACCCCAGGATCAGACACAATCAAAACTTTAGCTGCCCCAAACGTGCTCACAAAATGCCCAGCACGATGGCGACAACCGGCACCAAAAACAATTTCTGGCGATACAAACTTGCGCAGTTCGCTAATTGACCGTTTCATAATTACTCGTCTTATTATTATGGGTTGATTGAAGCAGGCAGTTTTATACAAAAAAGTGTTATACCAGCAAATAGCACACCTAAAAATCTTATCTACTTGATTTTAAATGAGGTTTTGTAACTTATCTGATTTTTATTAGGTTATCGCTAAGCCCATGCTTTAAACACTAGCCAAGGGTCTATGCATACAGATTATAAAGCACTTAAAGCTTCTCTTTAACTGACAACAGAAAAAGTACGCTGATAGAAAGATAATTCTAAAGCCAACGCTTCAGCCAAATGCCTTGCTTGACGAAAACCATGCCCCTCATCAGGGTACAAATGGCACTCAACCGCTACGCCCTGCTCAGTTAAAGCCTGCACCATAGTTATAGTTTGCTCAGGGACTACAACTACATCTCGCCCACCTTGAAAAAAAATCACTGGAGTTTGTATCCGTTGTATTTGCGCTAATGGTGCTCGCGCAGAAAGTTGTTCTACCCCACCTAGCAGCCAAGACAAATAATCCCCTTCAAACTTATGGGTCACTTTATTTAAAGCAGTTGGATCGCTAACACCGTACAAGCTTGCCGCGGCAGCAAAATACTGACTAGCAGCAATTGCCAACAGTGCACTATAGCCCCCTGCACTAGCACCTCGAACAAAAAGATGCTCGGCATCAACTCTGTCAGTATCAATTAAATATTGTACCAAGGCACATATGTCCTCAACGTCTAAAATGCCCCACTGCTGCTCTAAACGCTGACGATACTTACGACCAAACCCCGTGCTGCCTCGGTAATTTAAATCCGCAACAGCAAAACCTCGTTGCGTCCAAAACTGTATGCGCGGATCAAAAACAGGATAACAAGCAGAGGTTGGTCCACCATGCAAAAACACCACCAACGGTGGCCGCTCTTGGTTAGACAAATGGTGCTGCGTATTGTGCGGCGCGTAAAAAAAACAGTGCACTGCTTCATCATGGCTGCTTGAAAAATACAATGCCTGAGGCTTGGATATTTCCGTTTCCGGCAAGTCTATAGCCAGCTGGCTCAACACCTTAACTTCTGCGCTGTGGCGGTCAATGGCCAGCACCGCGCTGCCTTGACTTGAGTGCCCAGCAATGCAATAGAAGTGATCATCATCAGCTGCTAAATGACGTAATCGACTGAAGTCCGTGGCCAACTGCTGCAACTCTTGTTGTTTAGCAAAGCAATACAATGCTAACTTGCCAAAACCGTCGGCAAACCAACTCACTAAGTAGTGATCACCCTGCAATGGTAAGTAATTACAGCCACCCAACTGCCAAGGTGCACCAGCATAATCCGCATCAACTCCAGTTAACGAGACAAGTTTTTCGTCCGTTGTTTCACGCCATGGCTGCCAATAACCTGCTTGGTCATTTAGCGCTACAACACGGTTGGTTTGATCAAATAACGGCTGCTGAATCGAAGCATTACCGTCAGCTCCAGCTAAACATGCTGCTTCCCCCCATCCACCATCACTTTGACGCTTGGCGCAGAACAATTGAGTTCTTGTCCAAGGTTGGTCAGGGCGCTGCCACTGCACCCAGAGTAGACGCTGACCATCCGGACTGATTCGTGGCGCAGCATAAAAGTCACTGCCTTGCACTATAATCTGCGGTACTAGCAGCGGCTGGCTTTGTTCACAAACTAAAGGTACACGGACTAAACGATGTAACACTTCTTGCTCGCTGTGCTCTTCTTCTATAACAATCAGTGTTTGTGTTACAGAATCAAGCTGCATATCAGCATAGCGGCATTCATGGCGTGCAGTTAAAGCCTGTGGTAGCCCCTGCCAAGTCTGCAGATACAATTGCTGATCCACTTCATTAGTAAATACGACTCCTTGCTCGGTTAAACAAAAAGAGCCTCCGCCATACTCATACACTCGGCTGCGTACCGAAAAGCCCTTAGGCGTAAACAGTTCGCCATCCTGCTTCGCAGAGTTATAGCGGTAAAGCTTCGTTTGTCCAGTTAACGGATCTGAAACCGTCCAAAAAACACCATGCAGGGAGACTTTTAATTCATTGATTTCACGTCCAGCCACAGCAGCCTGTTCTGCACTCCAAGTGCTGGGCCAGAAACCTGCAACAAAAGTCTCCCGCTTAGGCATCTGTATTCATCCCTTGATAATAATGTTGGACATTTTCTCATTACGAAAAATCATGCTATCCACGCCCAATGGCGCCTGCTCTGCTTCTTCACGAGCAGCTAGAATAATGCCATGGTGCTTAGACTTACTGCACACTGGATCAGCATTGCTGGCATCTCCTGTGAGCATATATGCCTGGCAACGGCACCCACCAAAGTCCTGCTCTTTTTCATCACAAGAGCGGCAAGGCTCTGGCATCCATTCAAAACCACGGTACTTATTAAAACCGAAAGACTCCTGCCAAATATGCTGCACGCTATGCTCTTTCACATTAGGAAACTCAATAGGCAACTGCCGCGCACTGTGACAAGGCAAAGCAGTACCGTCAGGGGTGATATCTAAAAACAAACTGCCCCAGCCACTCATACAAGCTTTAGGGCGCTCTTCATAATAATCTGGAGTTACAAAAATCAGTTTACAAGGGTGGTTTTGCGCAGCTAATTTTTCTCGCCACTGCTGCGTAACGCCCTCAGCATATTCAAGCTGCTCACGGGTGGGCAATAAAGCTGCGCGATTGAGCTCTGCCCAACCATAAAACTGACACGTAGCCAGTTCCACAAAATCTGCATCGAGCTCAACACAAAGCTCAATAATGCGGTCAATACGATCAATATTATGACGGTGTGTCACAAAGTTAAGCACCATGGGGTAGCCCTGCGCTTTCACGGCGCGGGCCATAGCTAGTTTTTGTGCGAAAGCTTTTTTCGAGCCGGCCAACATATTGTTGACCTCTTCATCAGCGGCCTGAAAGCTGATTTGAATGTGATCCAAACCAGCCTCACTTAGTTCAGTAATACGACGCTCAGTTAACCCAATTCCAGAGGTTATTAAGTTAGTGTAAAAACCTAAATCACGAGCAGCTTTAACCAGCTCAGCCAAATCCTGGCGCACAAGTGGCTCTCCACCGGAAAACCCCAACTGCGCAGCACCTAAAGCCCTAGCCTGCTTAAAAACATCGATCCACTGCACGGTGCTCAACTCTTCACCACTACGGGCAAAGTCCACTGGGTTAGAGCAATAGGGGCACTGCAAAGGACAGCGATAAGTCAGCTCAGCCAGTAACCATAAAGGTGGGCTTTGTATATGCTGATTAGCAGGGTTCAAGCCAAAACTTTGCATAGGCCACCTCCATAAAGGCTAAAACGTCATCACTTAAGTCTGGCGCATCAGGAAACTGTTCTTGCAGTTGGGAAATAATTTGCGCGACACTGCGCTGCTCATCAACCAACTTTAAAATATGTGCAGCACTGTCATTGAGCTGAATCATTCCTTCTGGATACAGCAATACATGGCAGCTTTGTGCAGGCTCCCATTGCAAGCGAAAACCACGCCGGATACGTGGGCACAGCTCCAGATTGATAATGCTCATAGCCCTAGCCCTGTATGCCAAATACGCTGATCAGTTACCGTATGGTACGGTGGACGCTTAAGCTCATACGCCATACTCATGGCATCTAACATGCTCCACAGTACATCCAGCTTAAACTGCAAGATTGCCAGCATGCGCTGCTGTGCTTCCCTAGTAGTGTAGTGTTGTAAAGTGATTTGCAAACCGTGCTCAACATCCCGCCGCGCTTCACTAAGACGCTTACGGAAGTATTCATAACCACGAGCATCAATCCACGGATAATGTTGTGGCCAAGCATCTAAGCGTGACTGATGAATATGCGGGGCAAAAAGCTCAGTCAAAGAACTACTGGCCGCCTCCTGCCAGTTGGCACGGCGAGCAAAGTTAACATAAGCATCCACAGCAAAGCGCACGCCAGGTAATACCAGCTCACCGGATAACACCTGCGCACGATCCAAGCCAACTGACTCAGCCAGACGTAACCACGCCTCAATTCCACCATCCTCACCGGGCGCACCATCATGATCTAAAATGCGCTGAATCCACTCCCGCCGAACCGCTCGATCAGGGCAGTTAGCCATAATGGCAGCATCTTTCATGGGGATACTGATTTGATAATAAAAGCGGTTTGCCACCCACCCCTGAATTTGCTCACGGGTCGCTTGCCCAGTGTGCATAGCAACATGATAAGGGTGATGAATATGGTAATAATCCCCTTTGCCACGCAGCGCATGCTCAAATTGCTCTGGGGTCATTGCTTGCTGGCTCATCACAGGCTCCTAAAGCTCGATACTCATTCCGTCATAAGCAACTTCCACACCAGCTGCTTCTACTTGCGCACGCTCGGTGGAGTCCTCATCTAGGATAGGGTTGGTGTTATTGATATGAATTAAAATACGACGGGCTTCTGGGTACTGAGCTAAGACATCCAACATGCCGCCAGCACCTATTTGTGCCAAATGCCCCATTTCACTGCCAAGCTTGCCACCGACACCTCTCGCCTGCATTTCATCATCTTGCCAAACAGTGCCATCAACTAATAAGCAATCAGCACTACTCATCATTTGTGCCAGCTCTGCGTCCATCTCTCCCAGACCAGGCGCATAGAAAAGTTTTTTACCGCTGCGAGTATCTTCAATCAACAAGCCAATATTGTTACCAGGGTGTGGATCATCACGACGCGGTGAGTACGGTGGCGCATTACTGCGCAAGGAAATAGCAGTGATACTTAATCCTGGGCAGGCAGGTACAGTAAAGGGCTGGCCATCCAGCGCAATCAAACGGTGCTTAAGTCCACCATTCCAATGCGCCAGCATATTAAAAACAGGAAACCCAGAGGTCAGGTCTTGATGCACCATCTCAGTGCACCACACATCATGAGGACAGCCCTCACGCAAAGTTAATAACCCCGTGACATGGTCAATTTGGCTGTCGAGTAAAATAATGCCTGCAATCGCAGTATCGCGTGCTTGGCGCGCTGGTTGCAGTGCAGGAAAAGCCTCTAACTGACTACGGATATCTGGCGAAGCATTACATAAAATCCAGTTCACACCATCATCACTGATAGCAATTGAAGACTGCGTACGCGGTGTTGCCCGCAAAGTGCCTTTGCGTAAACCGTGACAATTATGGCAATTACAGTTCCATTGCGGAAAGCCACCTCCTGCTGCTGAACCTAAGACTTGAATATACATAACTCTATTCCTTAGTAGCCCCAGTAGGACTGGGGCTCGATCGTTGAACGATTAACATAAGGGCACGATGTATCAACGGTTAGCGATGTACATCGTCACTTCAAACCCAATACGCAGATCATTAAAGGTTGGTTTATTCCACATAGTCGTTTCCTCTTTTTGTTAAAGACCGGTGTATTCCGGCACCTCTATTAATAGCGCTATTAGGTATAAGACAAAACGGTACTTTGGAACCGGTTTTGGCTGCCATTGGTCGCACTGCTTTTACTCTTCAACATCACAGCGTCTCAGCAGCAGTTTTCAGGCAAAAAAAAACGCAGCCAATTGACTGCGTTTCGACAAAAAAGAATAGACTCTAGGAAAGGGGGGTTACCATAAGCAGAACCTAATCGTACCGTCGATAAGTAGCACCATACAAAACAACATAGCTCAGAGGCCTCTTGGTGCCACTAGAACCAGCCAGCGGCACCAGCCTTACAAACTTAGAAGAAGCCCAACGGGTTAATGTCGTAGCTCACCAGCAAGTTTTTCGTCTGCTGATAGTGGTCTAACATCATCTTATGGGTTTCACGTCCAACACCAGACTTTTTATAACCTCCAAAGGCTGCATGAGCTGGATACAGGTGGTAGCAGTTCGTCCACACTCGTCCTGCTTGAATACCGCGCCCCATGCGGTACGCACGATTAATATCACGGGTCCACACGCCCGCACCTAATCCAAACTCGGTATCATTAGCGATTTCAAGCGCTTCTGCTTCATCCTTAAAGGTCGTTACCGCTACCACAGGGCCAAAAATCTCCTCTTGGAAGATGCGCATCTTATTGTGGCCTTTCAACAGTGTTGGTTGAATGTAATAGCCGCTAGCGAAATCACCTTCCAGTTGCTCAATTTTGCCACCTGTTAACAGCTCGGCGCCTTCTTGCTCAGCCACATCCATATAAGACATAATTTTTTCAAACTGCTGCTCAGATGCCTGCGCCCCCACCATGGTCTCGGTGTCCAGCGGGTTACCACGACGAATTTGCTTAATTTTCTTCATCACTTCAGCCATAAATGGCTCGTAAATAGACTCTTGTATTAAAGCACGTGAGGGACAAGTACAGATTTCACCTTGGTTAAAGAAAGCCAACACCAGCCCTTCAGCAGCCTTTTCTATAAACTCAGGCTCAGCACTCATAATATCTTCAAAGAAAATATTCGGTGACTTACCGCCCAGTTCCACTGTGCTTGGAATAATATTTTCAGCAGCTGCGTGCATAATGTGCGAGCCGACTGGTGTTGATCCAGTAAAGGCAATTTTGGCAATACGCTTACTCGTTGCTAACGCCTCTCCCGCCTCACGACCAAAACCTTGCACTATGTTTAAAACACCGGCTGGCAACAAATCACCAATTACTTCCATGAGTACTGTAATCGACAGCGGTGTTTGCTCCGCAGGCTTTAACACAATACTGTTACCTGCTGCCAAAGCTGGAGCCAACTTCCAAGCACCCATCAAAATCGGGAAGTTCCATGGAATAATTTGCCCAACGACACCCAGCGGTTCATGGAAGTGATAAGCAGCCGTATGCTCATTGATTTCTGCAGCTGAACCTTCTTGAGCACGCAAGCAGCCCGCAAAATAGCGGAAATGATCTGCAGCCAATGGAATATCCGCGTTCAAAGTTTCGCGAACAGGCTTACCGTTATCCCACGTTTCGGCTACCGCTAACAATTCAAGATTCTCTTCAATACGATCTGCAATGCGCAATAGGATACGTGCCCGGTCTTGCGCTGAGGTTTTACCCCAAGCTGGTGCAGCAGCATGCGCCGCATCTAAAGCCAAGTTAATGTCAGCAGCTGTTGAGCGTGGAAACTCACCAGCAACTGCACCGGTTACAGGCGTTGTGTTAGTAAAATACTCACCGTTCACTGGTGCGACAAATTCACCACCAATATAGTTGCCATAACGTGGTTTGATTGTCAGTAAAGAGTCTTGCGTACCTGGTTGTGCATAAATCATAAGAGTTTCCTCATTTATTCAATGCCTGCGCCAACCGCGGGCAGGTGATGATTCGATATTAGCGAGCCACCCCTTACATCTAAATGCATCCAACGCAGCAAAAATATAGTCATTTAGAACTAGATAGAATGCGCTCATCTAAAAACCACACTGCCACTATCAAAGCAATAACAGTAGCAGATACAAAAATCCCCGTTACAACCTTACGACTGAACGGGGATTTTTATCGCCACCTGTACTACTGATCAATACGTTGCCATTGCTGCTGCTCATACTGTGGGTATAGATGACTGACAGTACGAATCAACTCGTGGCGCGTTAAACTGATCGTTGCAAACTGCTCTGGAATAGGCAAACGCAACACTTGGTTCATATCCATGCCCTGCTCTGCAGCTTGACGCAAAGCATTATCCAGCCATGTAAGGTAATCACGCATTTGCACAAAAGGTTGCTTATCTTTTGCTAAAGGACCGTGCCCAGGAACCACAACCTGCCAAGGCAAAGCTTGCAAACGGTCTAAGTCAGCCAACCATGTTTTTAAACTTGGACTGTTCGGTGTGGCTAAAGCCCGCTGATAGAACAGCATATCACCGGCAAAAAGCACCCCTGTTCGCAGGTCCAGCAACACCAAATCAGCACCCGTATGACCAGTAAAAGCAAGCAGCTGCAAAGAATGACCACCAATATCGACTACCCCCGGCTCAACAGTGTGGGTTGGCAGTTGCACTTCGGTACCGCGCATCCAATCTCCAACCACTCGATACATATTCTCCGCCATATGGTCGCCCTGCTCTGCAAGCAGCTCATGAGTTGCTTGCAAGGCGGCAATAGGCACGTCAGCAAATGCTTGATTCCCCAAAGCATGATCAGGGTGGTGATGGGTTAAGAAAACTTGCACCACCGGTTGCTCGGTAACAGCAGCAATAGCAGCTCGCAAAGCTCTGCCATAAGCAAAAGATGGCCCCGTATCAATAACTACCACTCCCTCATCAGTAATTATAAATGCGCTATTGACCACATTACCGCCATTTTCCACACTAAAATCATCTGTTAGCCCTTCTACCATGTAAGTATTCTCGGCTATTTTTTCCGGCTTTAAAGCATAAGAAGCCAAAGCATTGGAGCTGAGTAGCCAGCCCCAAACTATAAGCAGCAACCAACGCATAGCATCACCTCTAAATCTCACTCTTCAACCCACCGAAACCCTGAGCAAAAACAAACACTCTAAGCTCGTCGCAACCCTCCTATGTATCGCAGGAGAACTAAGGAGTTTGTGCGGTAAACTCATTGCCATTATTATCGCGCAACCACCACTGCGTGCGCGGCTGCCCCTTCACATGCAAAGTAATGGTTGGGTTTTCACTGACGGCAGAAAACAAATCGAGACGCGCCAACACCTTACCACCCGCATCACGAAGTTCTGCTTGATTGACATAAAACTCTGGGATAGAACCTACCAAACCATTATCCATTGGATGCAAAACCCTTAAACGCAAACGGCTGCTATCACCGACAGGAAAGCGCGCACCAAACACCTGACCTAAACGCTTCTCCCAACCCTCTTCAGCACGCACTAGACTGGGTGCGCTACAGCCACCACCGGCGGCCTCAATTCGCGCCGATCCCACATACCAAACGCCATCGTCCATTAAAAAAGCAGCTCGAATCGGAGTGGCTTGCTCAACACGAATTCGCACAGCTAAGAATTTTTCTAACTCAGCACTTGGATACAAATTCAAAATTTGCGGAATAGGATTAAGCTCAGCCCAAACCATCACTTCACTGACTTTACCCGGCAGAGCTCGCGCATCCACCTCTACGGGAACTTGCCGCGCATCTTCAGCAAAAGGTGGCACCATCACTTTAACTCGCTCATCAAAGACAAAGTCAGCGTTATTCAACAAGCGCTGATGAAAATACTCCCACATTACCGAAGGTTGTGGATCTCCCTCTACGGCCAGCGCCAAATTGCTGAGCAAAAATAACACCAAAGCACAAACAAACTGCTGTTTCATAGGTACTCCTATTCAATAACCTAACAGTCACTGAGAAGCCTGAAAACACTGCAAACTTAAAAGGTAACAAGGAGAGAGCCTTGCGCTTAACAGTGCGTTAAGGCTTTCGCTTATAAAGCCTTGCTAGGGCGATTTGAACCCATTCGCAAGGCAAGGCTAGATCAGCACTTTCAACCAAAAAACGCTCGCCCTAGCACATTATTGCAACTCAGCACGGCTCTCAATGTAAGTACGAATGGCCCACAGCGCCTCTTGGCTAATATGCTCTGCCATTTTCGGCATATACACGGCGCCATTACGTACAGCACCATTAATCACACGCTCCTTGTACCACTCATCATCGCTTTCATTGGGCTGCAGCAAACGCAAGTCTGGAGCAATACCACCAGACATAGCCTCAAGGCCGTGGCAACGGGCACAGTTTTGGTTATAAGCAGAGTCACCAATTTCAACGGCTTTAGCATTCAGCTCGCTTGGAGCGCGGTATGGATTGCTATCGAGCCACTCTTCACCCAATGATGGCAGCCCTGCGGTATCAACGCTTTGCGGCACCATGTCACCGTGCGCATAAGCTGTTGCTGAGAAACCTAAAGCGGTTGCAATTAAAGCCCCGAATAGCGCATTTTTCTTATTCATCATTTTCACCATTTATGTAGTACGCAAGGATGTTCGCTAGAAAGTTTGAACACTGCCTGAATGGTAAAAATGCTGCGCGCTAAGGAGAACGCTGCTTTAGTTGTCGAGAACCACACCCTTAGTATTAGATGCAAAGGTCTACAAAATACTGGTTTTAGAAGCACTGCCAAATAAGCCACCGACTGGGAACTTTTCCCGCCACCAACGGGAATTTTTCCGTATTCTTTAGACCCGTTCTTTCCCAACATGGATGCCGTCAATGCGCAGTCTACTGACGCAAGACTCACAATATGCAACCTATGGGAAGTAAAGCAATGATAACAAGACAATCACCCAGCTCTGCCAAGCCCTTAGCCCTTGCCGTCAAGGGCCTAATTCTAAGCGCCACACTAATTAGCGCTAACCTAAGCTTCGCCAAACCCGTAACTTGGGAGGACATTGCGCAAGACCATGTCAACACCAGTAACGTACTGCAATACGGTATGGGTACCAATGCGCAACGCTACAGCCCTCTCACCACGATCAACTCAGAAAACGTCTTCAAGCTGACGCCTGCCTGGACTTACTCTTTTGGTGATGAAAAACAACGCGGCCAAGAATCACAAGCGGTGATTCACGACGGTGTTATTTACGTAACCGGTTCTTACTCTCGCGTATGGGCACTGGATGCCAAAACCGGTGAGCGCTTATGGAACTACAGTCACCGCCTGCCGGATGATATCCGTCCTTGCTGTGACGTTGTAAACCGTGGCGTGTCGATTTTCGGCGATAAAGTGTTCTTCGGTACACTCGATGCGCGCGTTGTTGCGCTGAATAAAGACACCGGTAAAGTGGTCTGGAATAAAAAATTCGGTGATCACGCCGCCGGTTACACCATGACGGGTGCGCCAACGATGGCCAAAGATGCCAAAACTGGTAAAGTACTGTTGATTCACGGCAGCTCAGGTGATGAGTTCGGTGTGGTCGGCAAACTCTTTGCGCGCGACCCTGATACCGGTGAAGAAGTCTGGATGCGTCCATTCGTTGAAGGTCATATGGGGCGCTTAAACGGTAAAGACAGCACACCAACTGGTGATATTAAAGCCCCGTCATGGCCGGATGATCCAAATCACCCTACCGGTAAAAAAGAAGCCTGGAGTCAAGGTGGTGGTGCACCTTGGCAGAGTGCCAGCTTTGATGAGGAAACCAACACTATTATCATCGGCTCAGGTAACCCTGCACCATGGAATGGTTGGGAGCGTACCGCTGACGGTGGCGATCCAAAAGATTTCGATAGCCTTTACACCTCAGGTCAAGTGGGCGTTGATGCCACCACGGGTGAAGTGAAATGGTTCTACCAGCACACGCCAAACGATGCGTGGGACTTCTCAGGTAACAACGAGCTGGTTCTATTTGACTACAAAGACAAAAACGGCAAGAAGACTAAAGCCACAGCACACGCTGACCGTAACGGCTTCTTCTATGTCGTGGATCGCAACAACGGTAAGCTGAAAAACGCCTTCCCATTTGTTGACGGTATCACCTGGGCTTCACATATTGATTTAGAAACTGGCCGCCCTGTTGAAGTTGAAGGTCAGCGACCACCTAAGCCTGAGCCCGGTGAGACACGCGGTAAATCAGTGGAAGTATCACCACCCTTCTTAGGTGGTAAAAACTGGAACCCTATGGCTTACAGTCAAGACACAGGCTTGTTCTATGTACCAGCTAACCACTGGAAAGAAGACTACTGGACTGAAGAAGTATCCTATAAAAAAGGCTCCGCTTATCTCGGTCAAGGCTTCCGTATCAAGCGTTTATTTGATGATCACGTAGGCATCTTACGTGCGATGAACCCAACCACAGGCGAAGTGGCTTGGGAGCATAAAGAAAAACTACCGCTGTGGGCTGGCGTGCTAGCTACTAAGGGCAACCTTGTCTTCACTGGCACCAGCGATGGCTTCCTCAAAGCCTTTGATGCTAAAACCGGTAAAGAATTATGGAAGTTCCAGACTGGTAGTGGCGTTATTTCACCACCTGTAACATGGGAATTGGATGGCGAACAGTACATCGGTGTAACCTCAGGTTACGGTGGCGCAGTTCCATTGTGGGGCGGCGATATGGCGGAACTAACCAAACCTGTAGCACAGGGCGGTTCATTCTGGGTGTTCAAATTACCAGAGTGGGATAGTAATTAATAACTAACGGCTATCACTTCACACTCACCGTTGCTGTGTTCGCACAGCAACGGTTTTTAGAGGTACATTTGTATGCAACGCTATCTTTTATCGGTTTTATCCTTAGTGATCAGCACTGCAGTTTGGGCCAACCAAGAGGTGACAACCATCAACGGTTGCAAGCTTGCCCCTAGCAGTAACTGTGCTGGAATGGACTTACGCAACGCTGACCTCAGCAATATGGATCTGCGCAAAATCAACTTTAATGATGCGGACTTATCCGGTGCCAACTTGCGTCACGCACAACTCGACCTGTCCACCTTCAACGGCGCTAACCTCAGCGGTGCCAACTTCACTCGCGCTAGCTTACAACAAGCCAGTATCCGCGGTGCTAAGCTAGACAAAACCAACTTCACCGCCATTAATGGTTGGGCTTTAATGGGCCAAGGAGCCGAAGGTAAAAAAACTGACTTTAATGCCGCCAATTTAGATTTCGCCCGTTTTTCTGGCTCCAAACTCCCCAGCGCTAATTTTAATGCCGCTAATTTAGAAATGGCTTGGCTGAATAAAAGTGACTTGCGCAAAGCCACTTTTATTGATGCCAACATGCAAGAGTCAAAGATGAGCGAGGCCAATATGGCCAAAGCGAATATGACCAATGCTCGCCGTCACTATGCGACCTTTTTAGGTACGTTTATGGAAGGCTGCACCGCATGCCCACTGGACTGGTAAAACCCCACCTTTGCGCAAGCTAATAGTCCACTACAATGATTATTAGCTTGCCTCACCAATACGCAACACACCGGTATCAATGGCTAAATGTACCAGCTCAACATGGGATCTCACTTGCAACTTTTGCTTTAGTAAAGTCATGTAGTTGGATACCGTCTTGCTACTGATACAAAGATTCTCTGCAATCTGCCGAGTAGGCAAACCCCTCGCTAGCATGACAAAAACCTCCATCTCGCGTGGAGTCATGCTTTGCAAGCGCGGATCAATAGCCCCTACTGATGATTTATGACAAGCCATTTGCGTAGCTATGCTTTGCTCAATATACATATGCCCCGACAACACTCGACGTGCCGCCTCAATCAACACCTCAGGTGCTACGTTCTTACTGATATAGCCGGCAGCACCAGCATCCAATGCTTGACGTACCAACATGAGCTCATCATGCATACTAAAGAACAAAACCGGCAACTGCGGTAAACGCTGACACAAGCGACGACAGGTTTCTAGCCCACTGATCCCCGGCAGACCAATATCCATCACCACCAACCTTGGCATAAAAGCCGGCACCAACTGCACAGCCTCCTCACCGCTGCTGGCGTGCCCAATCTGCACGTCAGGAAAATAGGCTTGCAATAGACTGGCATAACCTTGCCGCACCACCGCATGATCATCCACTAGCAGAATTTTCATTGTTCACCTCTCAGCAGCGGCGCACACAAGTACAACGACCAACCGCGCATAACCCGAGGACGGGTATAAAACTGAGCCTGCATAGCTTGCGCACGCGCAGCCATAGAGTGCAAGCCAACACCAGCTTGCGCAAGCACACCGCCTCTGCCGTTGTCACGTAACAATATGCGCCAAGCCTGCTGCTTATACTGCAGCCACACATGCACATGAGTGGCTTGTCCATGCTGACGCGCATTACACAATGCTTCTTGCAGTAAACGATACAGTTGCTGCTTAGTGGCCAAGCTCAATTCTGGCAACACCCCTAACTGATGCACACGGATACACAGCGCACTCTGCGCTTGCCACTGTTGCTGCAACAACTGCAACAACTGCAACACACTTAAGTGCTCCAATTGCACTGGGTATAAGTCATGAACTACAGCACGAAAACTTTGCTGCAGATGGCTTGCTTGCTGCTCTAAGCATTGCGCTATACTCTGCACTTGCTCCGGTTGCTCGGCAAACAATTGCAGGAGTCTAACCTGCGCTCGCAGCGCCGTAATATACTGTCCAAGATCATCATGCAAAGCTTGTCCAAGACGGCAGCGTTCAGCATCTTGTAGGTGAATTAAAGCCTGACTTAATTGCGCTTTTTCTGCACGCATCACTTGCAACTGCGTTACTAATTTTCGGCTCTGCACTGTTGTATATGGCTCTGACTGGCCCATGGCTATTCCTCGGGAAATTTTCCTACCACCATGCTAATCAGTGGCCTAAGCCAACATCCTCCTACCTTGGTACTGCCTCACTGCTACTTTCCTGTATAGCCTCATACTCATACTCATACTTATACTTATATTTTTAGCTATAACTGCTCTCACCCTATCTCCAGACCTGCCAGCAGTTACACAAAAACCAGCACTTTAGTAGTACGCCAAGCAGCACAATGTATCATTCCCAATGGCACTCATTTTCCCTTTAATAAAAGAAACGCTATTGGGGCTCAGTATGCTTAAATCAGTCTGTACAGCACTCGTCATAACTTTAATCTCCCTAGGGGTGACCTGTAGCTACGCCGAGCAAAGTGACTTATTTAATTCAGAAGGCTACCGCAGCACGCTGTATCGCAGTCCAACGCCTAACTTTCATGAGCTAGCAAACACCATTAACCCACAGCAGTTGCTTGCTCTACAAAAAAAGCAGCCTGAGGTGGTTTTAATTGATGTGTACCGTAACCCTTGGCTCCGTGGTCACTTCATCCGCCAAGATGAGCACAACAACATACCCAATAGCTTATGGCTGGCCAACTGCGGCGATGGTTCGCTTAACAAACAATGGATGGCATACTGCCAAACGTCTTTAGAGCAGGCCACTGCTGGTAACAAAGCTCACCCTATTGTTTTTTATTGCCGATCAGACTGCTGGTTGGGCTGGAATGCAGTTAAGCGCGCTCATCACCTAGGCTACAGTAACCTCTATTGGTTACGCGACGGTGTCGATGGCTGGAAGCAAGCTAACTTGCCATTAGAGCCGGCGCAGCCAATCCCCTTGCCGTGACTTATATATTATAAAAACGAGACTAAAAGCCATGTACAACATCTTAATCGCTGACGACCACCCTCTATTTCGCGAAGCGATTTGTAATGTTATTCGCTCCGGATTCCCAGGCTGCACTATTATCGAAACCGCAGATTTAGATAGCACCCTGCTGCTCGCGACCGAACAAGACAACTTAGATTTAATTCTTTTAGACTTAAACATGCCTGGGATGAGCGGTCTCAATGGTTTAATGACATTACGCAATGAAGCCCCTACCATACCCGTGGTTATTGTCTCTGCGGAACAAGATAAGCATATTGTGTTGCAAGCCATCACCTATGGCGCTGTAGGCTTTATTACCAAGTCCACGCCGCGTGAACAGATGACCGAAGCCATTGAGCAAGTCCTTAATGGACACGTGTACTTACCAGCAGATATTATTCGCTCAGAACAATCCAACACTCGACGTACTCCCCGCGAAGCCACTATTGCACCAGAGCTCCTCCAAGCTTTAACCCGTAAACAGCTGCAAGTACTTGAGCGTATGGCCAAAGGCGAGTCAAACAAACAAATTGCTTACAACTTAGATATTGCCGAAACCACAGTAAAAGCCCATGTTTCCGCCATTTTAAGAAAGCTCAATGTGCATAACCGTGTGCAAGCAATTCTTTCTATTGGCGATATTGACTTCTCCACTTATCTGCGCCGCTAAGTTTCTCACTCATACCGCAAAACTTCTCAACCAGCTCACAGAAGGCACTCTTCACAGCGCAGCGCTCAACTCGAGTACTGCGCTATTTTTATTTTATCTAAAAATAAAGTTAAGCACCGCTGCGCTCTAACAGATGATTCATAACCGTTTTTAACTGCATTGGCTTAACCGGTTTATGCAGCAAAGTATGGCCCAGCGTACGCATTTGCTGTTTAAGCTCATTACTATAATTAGCAGTAATCATCATCGTAGGAATAGGTTTAGAGCGCTGCCGGTGGATATTGATCACAGCATCAACACCATTCACCTCATTATCCAAATGATAGTCAGCTATTAACAAGTCCACATCCGCATCAAAACCACCAACCTGCTCAGCCAAGTCCTCCTCAGAAAGCCCCGTGGTCACCAAGCACCCCCAACCTTCCAGCAACGTTTGCATCGCTAAACAAATTGCCAAATCATTATCGAGCACCCAAACTCGTACACCACGCAATCGGTCTAAATGATAAACTGGCGCTTCCATTACACTTGTTTTAGGTGATTGGCCCACACGAGCCAAAGGTACCTCCACCGAAAACATTGAGCCTTGTCCGGATTGCGACACAACATGCACACTGTGACCTAAAATCCGAGTAATCTTATCCACAATAGCCAAACCCAAGCCCAATCCGCGATCTTGCTTAAGTCCTTGGCTATCACCGCGCTTAAACTCTTGGAAAATTTCCCCCTGCTTATCCTTGGCAATACCTACTCCCGTATCCCAAACCTGGATAGAGACATAGCCTGGGTAACGACGACAGCCTAATAATACGCGACCTGTCGCAGTGTAACGGAAGGCATTACTTAAAAAGTTACGCAAAATACGTCCGAGCAAATGAATGTCACTATGCACAAGCACCGAGCTGGCAACAAAATTGAACTGCAAGTCTACGCTTTGTGCCACTCGCTGATACTCAGCAGCCAAGTTCTCTAACAAGTCCTGCACTGCAAACACCGAGGTATCAGCTTTAATCACTCCAGCATCCAGCTTGGAAATATCCACTAAAGTACCTAATAAACTTTCTACATCATCGAGGGAGTTACTGATATTTCTAATCAAATTCAAACAACGAGATGGATTCGGATGTTCAGCCAGCGAGCTTGCAAACAAGCGCGCAGCATTTAATGGCTGAAGCAAATCATGGCTCACTGCTGCTAAAAACTTGGTCTTGGATAAATTAGCTTCTTCTGCTTCACGCTTGGCCTCCAACAAATGCGCTTCTGTTTGCTTGCGCACATCTATTTCAGACACTAACTGACTATTGAGCAAGGTCAGCTCTGCCGTGCGCTCACGCACCCGTACCTCTAAATTTTGGTAAGCCTGATGCAAGGCTTCAGCAGTCTGTCGGCGCTCTGTAATATCACGCACTAAGACAAAAATACCTGCAATATCACCATTACTTTGCCGATTAGGCACATAAGAGCGCTGCATAAAGCGTTTCTTACCCAACACACTGCTTTCAGCTACTTCAAAGGTCAGACTCTCCCCTTTTAAAGAGCGATTAATATAGGGCTGCAAACGCAAAAAATGCTCATCACTGTGCGCTTCCCGCAAGCTACGCCCCAAGATGCTATCCCGTGGCCAGCGATACCACTGCTCATACACCTTATTGGTGAACTCATAGGTAAAGTCACTTTTTACATACGCAATCATCGCAGGCACATGGTCCGTAATTAAACGAATCCACTCTTCACGTTTACGCAAAACTTCCGCATGATGGTAACGCTCAGTAATATCAGTAAAAGTATTAACAAAATTGCCATTAGGTAATGGATGCGCACGAATTTCTATCACCCGCCCATCCGCGCGACGCTGTTCTTTTTGCAGCAAAGGCTTGCCTTGCTCATCCATGCTATCCGGCGTTAGTATCCCATTGCCTTTCATCACTTCGGCATAAGTACTATTGGCTTCAATGGGTTGCAGGTCACACAGCTCAAGAAAACGATGGTTCCACAGTTCTAAAACACCCTGCGCATTGACCATAACTACACCTTGCGACAGGTTATCAACGGTCTGCTGCAGCAAGCGTGTTTTCTGCGCCAAAGCTTGCTCACGACGCTGGGCTTCTCTGTACTTAAGCTCAGTGATATCAGTGTAGAGGATCACCAAGCCCCCTTCTTGGGTGGGGCGTTCGGTTACTTGCAACCAGCGCCCCGTACGCAAACGGTACAGCACCCTTTGTCGGCTACTGCGCTGTTTTTCAACGACCAGCCCTGTCCCTTCAATAAAGGTTTTCACCTCAAGCAAACTGGTGCCAACATCAATGCGATACACACTTTTATCCCAGAAGCGTTTAAATCTCTGGTTAAACAATACGATACGCTGTGCTTTATCGAAAAGTACAAACCCTTCACTAATACTCTCAATGGCATCAATGAGATGCTGGTGGGCAATTTCAGCTGTATGGCGTGCATCACTAAGCAAGGTGTTGCTATGCTTTAAATCCGCCATAGTTTGGTTTAAAGCATCGGTACGCTCACGCACTTGCTCAGCTAACACTACAGAATGACGAAAAGCAGTATAGGACTCAGAGTGCTGCGCAGCACCAGACTCTACCCGCTCAATTAAGGCCGCATTAACACGCCGTAACTTGTGGTTCTCATGCTGCAAAGTCCGCACCTGAGCAGCTAAATCAACCTGCGCGATATTTTGCTCGTCCAATTGCCACCCCAGTAAAGGTTTGGTTGATATGCATACCATTAAACTGCTCACCATAGGTGTTAAAGCCAATGACATTTTGCGCCTGCAAAGCCTGCTCGATATCCGTCTGCCCGCCTTTAATATCGATTTCTAGGCGTCTTAAAAAACAATCACAACCAATAGTGATTAAAGGCTCTCCCAGGCGCTGATTGAGCCCCGCAAAGATATGATTCACATTATCCAGCAACGAGGTAGTGTGCATGGCAGTTAAAACAATGCCGTTTTCCACAGCACAATAAAACGTCAAACTATGGTCTTCATGGGTTTGCTGAATAGAGCGCGGGTAATAGTTTTCACTGATTTTCACCGCTAGCGGATAACAGGCAAAAGTATGCATATCCAGTGTTTCTACCGGCCGCCCAATTAAGCGGGCATATTCCAGAGCAGCCGGCTCAGCGTTAAACTCCAGCACCCGCCGTGAATCACTATCCACTTTGGTGATCACTAGTTTTTCAGTAGAAGGTTGTAAGTGGTGTGTAGTAAAAACCTCAAAGTCCAAAAGCGTATTGATCAGCACTACAACGGCTGCACCGTTATAAAACTGGCCGCAGTAATACACATGGGTACGGGTTAAATGGTTGTCATCACCGGCGGAACCACCAAAATGAGGGATACTGCCCAAAGCGGCACTGAGCGCGCCCAAAACCACCTCTTCACGACTGGATAATCCGTCAAGTAGCGTTAAAGCAAAACTGTGATCTTTAATCGGTGCTACAGCATTACTGCGGCACTCATTTACTAAGTTTTCGACTAACTTTTGAGCGTCATATAAGGTAAAGCGCTCCATTTCATCCACCAGCACGCTAGCAATAGAAAAGTAGCGGTGATCAAAACCAATGGCACTGATACAACCACGGCCATAACCTTCTTGACTGATCTCGCCTGCGGTAGTGCAGCCCACCAAAGAGACGCCTCCAAAGGTAGCTTCAAGCGCTTGCGATAAAGCAGCTAAGTCATATTTAGCCGAACAAAAAAACAAAACAAAACCCAAATGCGGGTTAATCAATTGCCGTGCTAAATCCTGAGCAACGTCTTCTGCTTGCTGCGCAAAAGAGACCGCTGTGATGACCCCCTCACTGTCCAATGGCAACTGCTCTATACTCATCATTCACCTACCTGTTATGTTTCTATTGTAAAAACATCAGGCAAGAAACCCATACCCTTTGAGTGGCAAGTTGCACCTACTAAAGTAGTAAACATAAAAACCAGAAGCTGGGTGGCCTCTGGTTTTTTGTTTAGGACTAAAAACTTACCACGTTATAACTGCACCCACTGCAAAAGTATCGGTGTCTTCGTTGCTCAGCTTATTGCCCTTATGACCGTTAATTTCAAACTGATTGTATTCAGCAACAAGCTTCAGGTTGTCATTGACATCATGAAAGAACGCTACACCACGGGTTTCATAGTTTGCACCGGTGGCAACAACACCATTCCCATCGTCTTTAGTTTTACCGTAGCTCAAAGCCACACGATTTTTACCAAAGCGATAGGAGCCTTGTGCTAAATATCCTCTGCTGTCGACATCACGTAAAACGGCATTACCAACGTTATTGGTAAAAAACGGATTTATACCTTTTGCATTAAAGCCTGAGCCACTTACGCTAAAACCGCCCATTTTAGCTTGCACACCATAACCTAAGCCTTTTGAGGTTATATTTTTAACGCTGCTATCGGTGTTTTCTGAGGTTTGATAGGCGCCGTTGAGCCATGAATATATCTGCACTCCGGACACATCAAACTGATAGGTCAGTTCAGACTCAAAACGAGGATTCTTTTGATACGCCTTACCCAGCGCGCTTTTATCATTGGTATCAACTGGATCCATAATACCAACTGCAGCACGGAAACCACTCATAACTGGAGAGCGATAGGTGATCTGTGAAGTAGGGAAAGGATATGGGTAGCCACTGCCGATATTACCAAACGAAACACCGCCACCATCGACTAAACCGAGGGTATCACTCACTTGACCATAACCCGCCAGCATCTCATCGAGAAGTATATTGGAACGGGCAAACAGACCGAAGTCCTTACCGATCAATACCTCACCCCACTCCCCTGCAGCAGTACCGTAAAACTGCCGTACATCGATGTCTGTACCAGTTCCATTATCATCACTGTCGTTAATGGTCACCCAGAATGATGCTCGCGCACCCAACTGCAGACCATCAATCTTTTTACTCATATTGAAACCAATATAGTTCGGTAAAAACCCCATTTTTACCCGCGACTGACGACGATCGAATTGGTCTCCAGCACGATCAACGTCACTGTTCACATAGAAAGCATTCACATAACCATCAGTCGAAAACGTTGTATCGTCTTGGTCATATAAAACAATTTCAGCAAAGGCTGAACTGCTGGCTGCAGCAATGGCTCCAGCTAGAGCCATTGGCACAAAAATGTGTTTGGCGATTTTATTCTTATACATAGTCTTCTCCACAGAAACGGGACAACTGACCTATCAGTCGCTTCGGTACTGATTATTAGAAGCTATGCACCTCGCTCATACGCAGCTTTGGTGGACAACGCATGCAACTTAGCGGCCTGCTCTTTAGACTGGTTTTGAACAGCCCATGAGTCGCCATACCTAAGGGGCAAAGAAGATCAACCTTGAACTACATCTCCGCTCCCTCTGTAACCCTTTAAAAACGAGTTCAAGAACAAAAACAATGCTTTAGAGGCAAGCCTTTGGAGAGATATCTGCTGCAAAAAAATCTGCAGAAAGCAAAAAAGGCGCATGCAAAAGCCGACTCGACTTTTCCATGCGCCAGTAAAATTTTTATGTTTCGATTTTAGAGCAGTTAAATATTCACCTAGAACGGTGATTGAAGCTGTTTTAATTTCTGGGCTGATTACTTAAGAGCAGCCACCTCTGAGTATCTTGTAACGCTTGGCAATACTCAGCAAACACCTCAAAACTCAGCTGTTGCTGAGCCTCTACCTCAGCTAGCAGTCCTGTGTGTAAACGCTGCTCACGCCAATGACGGAATAAGATAACGCTAAGCTGTTCGTAGCCCAAATCACCTTGTGCTAACTGGTTTTTTAGGGCTTCCAAATCAGCCTTTAAACCTGCCCAATCATTGGCCAAACGTTGCAGCAAGTCCGCTAAGCAGTATTTGATTTCTGCCAGTAAGCGTGCTGCACCAACCTTACTGGACTGCACTGCACAAGTAAGCCCTTCATAATCCCCTTGCGCATAGGACTGGGCAAATACTGCATAGCAAAGCCCTTTCTCATCACGTAAATAATATTGTAAGGCCTGCTGTAAATATTGGGCAACAACCTGATTAAGCAGGCGCAATCGATCTTTAGCAGCACATTTACTGGCAGGCAGAGGTATATACAAGACTAACAACGCCTCCCCTGCACTGCCTTCTGCTATCTGTTGCCAGCCACTGGCTGCAACTGCACTTTCGGGAGCCGAGCCAATGGGCTGCAAGCGCTTAGCAAAGCGTAACTCCAAAGCCTGTAAGCTGGCTTCTGTGCCACCCAACCAAAGCGCGGACTGCGGCTGAGCAGCCAAAGCCAGCATAGATATCGAGTCTGCCTCTGTTACGGGCCAAGCCCCAGCCAAAGCCGTAGGTAATCTTTGCAAGAGACGGCGCAAGGCAAAAGGTGCTCTGGGCTGCTGCGGCTGAACAACAAACGACGCTTCTAAAGCAGTTAACAACCGATTGGCCGCCACAGGCAAATAATTTGCGGGGCCACTCAAGCGAATAAATAACATGCTCTGTGTACACTCAGTTTGCCAATCCACAGCGTTGTAGCTCAGCACCTCAGAAACAGCTGCCAAATGCTGCGCTAAGCATTGCGCCAGCACTTGTGCATTGGCCACCGCCCACCCCCAATAACACACCGCCACAGTATCCGGTAAACAGGGTGGCTGATAATGACACAAGGCGGCCTGATGTCTTGCTAGGAGCTGCCCAGATAATATTACTGTCTCTTCCTCTGCCGCTGAATATCGCTCAATTGCTGTATTTACTTCACGAGTAAAATCAAACTCTATAGCGGATTTCGCTACATTCGCCGATAGTGCTTCTGCTCGCTGCACTTGCAATGGCAAACCATAATCATAGTGCCCACTGACGGCTTCTGGCCCTGCTTGCACTTGCACCACAGCACCAATCGTTAACGCACCCAGTACTGCATCCAAGGCAGCTAAACACTTCGCTGAAATTCCCTGTTGCAATGGCCAGCCGTGAACCAATACCTGCTGTGCTTGTTGCAAGGGACTCGCTAACAACCAACGGTTGGCTTGCGCTTGCTGCTCATAGACTTGCTGAGGTGGGCTCTGTAACACTTGTTGCCACTGCTGCATCCACTGGATAAAAGCCTCAAACAAAGCTGCCTGCTCACCACTGGTCTCCCTGAAATATATACTCAACACTCCTTGTTCTTGAGCGCTAAAGGAAGCTCGCACGCTAATGTCAGTACACCACCCATGCTGCCGCGCAATGTTTAAGAATGTCTGCCCCGTGCTCAACGCCAGTGCATGCTGAGTTTTTTCTGCCAACTCAGCCAAGCCTAGTCCTGCCTGATTAATAGGCACATGCAAAACCCAATGCCGCTCATTCATTGGCAAACTAAGCCGTACTGCGGCAGTCCTCTCCACTTGTAATTTAGGTAAGCTCGGAACAGATAAATTACGTGGAGTACAGGCTAACGGGCCTAAAGTGTCGAGTAGCTCTGCCTGCCAAAGCTCCCAAGGTTGCGGCAACACTAAAACTATCTTTAATGCGCTGCGTAAATAAGCCCGCTGATGAAACCCGTGCAAAGCTTGAGCAAAGTCTTTCGACTCAATATCCAAAGTGTATCGATTGCCAGCATAAAAACGCTGCAAAGGGTGCTCTGCTAACAAACATGGGGCCAGCGCCGCATCCATTAAGACCTGTGGCGTTCGACAGTACAAAGCGAACTCTTCATTAATAACTTCCCGCTCAGTGCGCAATAGCTCTGAACTGAGCAGTGGCGCTGTTAACATATCAACCAGCCGCGCAAGAGCATCCTGCAATAAAGGTGCATCTACCTGAAAATGAAATAGCGTCTGTTGACCTTGGGTTTGTGCGTTAACTTGACCAGCGTGACGTTGAATAAACGCCATTAGACCGTCATCTGCGGCATACTTTTCACTACCGCGAAACACCAAGTGCTCTAAAAAGTGCGCCATTCCTAGATATTGAGCAGGTTCATGATGACTGCCAGCGGCAAAGCTTAATGCTACCGCAGCCTGTTGAGCCTGCGCAGTCTGCAATACTGTCAACTGGCAGCCTTCGCCTAAAGTTGTTTGCCATATGGGTTGCTGATCGGTGTGTGTTCGCTGCATAGATACCTCTGAGCCAATAACTACACAATCAATAACCTGACGCAATAGAGCAACAGTACTTTAGAGCTATAAAAGCCGCGCTTAACACATACCAAAGCTGTACAGCACCATCGACTAAACACTTGATTCCAAAATAGGTTTTGACAGCTCGCAAAATCTGCGTATACTTATCGGCGCGGGATGGAGCAGTCTGGTAGCTCGTCGGGCTCATAACCCGAAGGTCGTAGGTTCAAATCCTGCTCCCGCAACCAGATTCATCAATAAAGCCTCAAGCATTCAATTGTTTGGGGCTTTTTTGTATCTAGCTTTCCTGTGACCCTTGCCCTATCAGTCTTGTTACGTGTTTTTGCACCTGTCCTATAAAAATGTTTTGCTGATGCGGCTGGTTACGGCTCGACTATAGATTGAGGCCCTTGCCTCTCTATCACGGAAAACAACATGACGGATAAAGTTACTGCAAATAACCTCGCTTCTTATTGCTGGTCGATCGCTGATTTATTACGCGGCGACTTCAGACAAAGCCAATATGGCCGCATTATTTTGCCCTTCACTTTATTGCGTCGCTTAGAAGGCGTACTGGAAGCCAGTAAAGCGCAAGTGCTGGCTAAATATGCAGAGATTCAGCCGATGAATCTGCCGGAAGAGGCGCAAGAAAAGCTGCTGCTCAGAGCAACGCAAATCAACGGCCACACGCTCAGCTTTTATAACGTCTCGAAAATGGATCTCTCCAAGTTGGGGCAAGACGACATTAAGTCCAATCTGGAAAGCTATATCCAAGGCTTCTCTAAAGATGCCCGAGAGATTTTTGAGTACTTTAACTTTGCCGAGTTTTTAGGCCAGCTTAATGATGCTGATTTGCTGTTTAAGGTCGTGCAGCGCGTGCGTCAAACCGACCTCAGTCCCAAGGCCGTGTCCAACCATGACATGGGCTTGGTGTTTGAAGAGTTAATCCGCCGCTTTGCTGAAAGCTCCAATGACACCGCCGGAGAGCACTTTACCCCGCGCGATATCGTGCGCCTCACCACCGCTTTGGTGTTTATGGAGGATGACGATGCCCTAACCAAGCCCGGCATTATCCGCACTATTTATGACCCTACTGCAGGTACCGGCGGCTTTCTCTCGTCGGGCATGGAGTACGTACACGAACTGAATCCGCAAGCAGTGATGCGCGCCTATGGTCAAGAGTTGAATCCAGAAAGTTACGCCATTTGTAAAGCCGACATGCTGATCAAAGGCCAAGATGTGTCCAATATCAAACTGGGCAACACCTTATCCAACGACCAGCTCTACGCCGATAAATTCGACTACATGCTGTCCAATCCGCCGTTTGGTGTGGATTGGAAAAAGATTGAATCCAGCATTAAAGACGAACATACCCTGAAAGGTTTTGACGGTCGTTTTGGCCCTGGCTTGCCGCGAGTTTCTGATGGTTCGTTATTGTTCTTAATGCACCTGATCAGCAAGCTGCGTGATAGCCAGGAAGGCGATGTACAAGGAGGTACGAATGTCGCGGGAGGCAGGACGCCGGGAGCGACCGGTGGACGTATCGGCATTATCCTCAACGGCTCGCCACTCTTTACCGGTGGTGCAGGTTCGGGTGAATCCGAAATTCGCCGCTATCTATTAGAAGCCGACTTGGTGGAAGCCATTATTGGTCTGCCCACCGACATGTTCTACAACACCGGCATCGCCACCTATGTTTGGGTGCTGTCCAATAAAAAGCGCGCCGAGCGCAAAGGCAAGGTGCAGCTGATCAATGGCGTCAATCTGTACAGCAAAATGCGCAAATCCCTCGGCAGCAAACGCAATGAAATGAGCGAGTCCGATATCGCCACCATCATTCGCAGCTTTGGTGCCTTTACTGAAGAAGAAGCGCGCGATTTAGATAAGCCTGCTGATGTTAAAAGCAATCGTGGCCGCCAGTCAGCTAACCCCAAAGCTGAAACCGCGAAAACCTTTGCCAGCAAGATTTTCGACAACCACGCTTTTGGTTACCGCCGCATCACCATCGAGCGGCCATTGCGGGAAAGCTACCAGTTCAGTGACGAGCGCATTGCCGAACTGCGCTTTGATGACAAGCAACTCAATGCGCCAATGCAGTGGGTGTACGACAGCTACGGGCAGAACTGGAGCGACAACCCAGAATGCGAACATTACGGCGTTTTTAATGACGAGCAAGCCATCGAGATTCGTGGCCATATCAAAACCAACTTCAGCGATTTAAAAGAAGCCAAAATCAAAGAGCTGCTGGAGCGTAAAACCTGGCTGGACTGCAAGCAACTGATGCAACAGGCCAAGCAACTGCAAGCAGAAATTGGCAATGCACAGCACGACGATATGAACGGCTACGCTGCTGCAGTTAAAGCCGCCATGCAAGCCCAAGATTTAAAAATCGCTACCCGCGAGCTCAAACTGATCACCGCCGCCGTCAGTTGGAAAAACCCAGCCGCCGAGAAAGTGATTAAGAAAGTCCATAAAGCCAAACCTAACCCGCTGTATGGCTTGTTTGATGTCAACGGCAAAACCATCGAATACCAGCCCGACAGCGAGCTGCGCGATAACGAAAACGTCGCGCTAGATCCAAGCCAAAGCGTGGACGCCCTCAACGAAGCCTACTTTATAAAAGAAGTACAGCCCCATGTGCCGGATGCTTGGATCGATGCCAGTAAGAAAGATGCGAAAGACGAGCAGATTGGCATTGTCGGTTACGAGATTCCCTTTAACCGCCACTTCTACGAATACCAGCCACCACGGGATTTAGCTGAGATTGATGCGGATTTGGATGCGGTGTCGGCGGAGATTATGGCGCTGCTGCAAGAGGTGCATTCGTAATGTTATTGTCGACCACGCATGCCACCATGCAAGTTGCTGCCGATCTAGCACCCCGCAAGCTACCCCGCATGTGGCCAGCAAGCACCGCGCAAGTCACCACGCAAGCTGAGTCAGTCGAGGAGCAGGTATTAGCTTTTTGCCAGCAAGCTAAAAGCCGTGCGGAAATTCAAGAACACCTAGGCCTGAAAGATCGTGAGCACTTTAGAAAAGAGATTTTAAACCCGCTACTGGACAGCGGTCAGTTGTTGCGCACCTTGCCGGACAAGCCCACCAGCCCTAACCAACAGTTTTACACTGCGCAGGGTGAGTATGCAGAGGGGCGTGTAAATGAGTAAGTATCAGGCGTATTCGGAATATAAGGATTCTGGTAATAGGCTGCTCGGTGAGATTCCCAAGCATTGGCAGTTGACTCGAATTAAATATGTAGCAGAAATAACACCCAAAAAACCGCGTGTAGATCGTCAACAGATGTGCAGCTTTATTCCTATGGAAAAGCTTAAGACAAACTCGATCGTATTGGATGAGATCCGACAGATCGGTGATGTTTACGATGGTTACACCTACTTTGCAAATAACGATATTTTAATGGCTAAGGTTACGCCATGTTTTGAAAACAAGAATATTGCTATCGCTAAAGGGTTAATCAATCAAATAGGCTTTGGTTCTTCTGAGATTTATCCTATTCGGGTCAATGAAAAGACGAACAACAGATTTTTATTTTATCGTCTGCAAGAAGACGGCTTTATGGAATTGGCTATTGGCGCGATGACTGGAGCAGGAGGTTTAAGGCGCGTCCCGTCGGAAACTCTTGCGAATTATATCTACGCGTTACCAGCGTACGAAGAACAAGAAAAAATCGCCAGCTTCCTCGATCACGAAACCGCCAAAATCGACACCCTGATCGATAAGCAACAACAGCTTATCCAGCTGCTAAAAGAAAAACGCCAAGCCGTTATTAGCCATGCCGTCACTAAAGGCCTAAACCCTAACGCCCCTATGCGTGATTCAGGTGTGGAGTGGTTAGGAGAAGTGCCGGCGCATTGGTGTGTTAAGCGATTCAAAAGTTTGTTTAAAATCAGAAAAAGAATTTCAGGTGAGTTAGGCCACGATGTTCTTTCAATTACTCAGAAAGGCATAAAGGTTAAAGATATTGAAAGTGGAGATGGGCAGCTTTCGATGGATTATTCAAAATACCAGATTGTTAAAAAAGGGGATTTTGCAATGAATCACATGGACTTGTTAACAGGCTTTGTAGATGTTTCAAAATTTGATGGAGTGACAAGCCCAGATTATCGAGTTTTTACTTTGGAAGATAAAAACTCAGAGCCTGAATTTTTCTTATGTTTTTTGCAAATGGGCTATATTAATAAACTCTTTTTTCCTTTTGGACAAGGTGCGGCACATATCGGTCGTTGGCGCCTACCAACAGAAGCATTCTATGATTTCTTAGCACCATGCCCGCCGACAAATGAGCAGAAAGAAATTGCAAATTTTATATTTGATAATTTAAAGAAGATAGAGGCTTTAGAGAGCAAAGCCCTATCTATGATTGCTCTAATGAAAGAACGCCGCACAGCTCTAATCTCCGCAGCTGTTACTGGCAAAATCGATGTACGTCATTGGCAAGCTCCTGAAGCAGCCGAAGGTAAGAAAGCTATATGAGTCGTTTAGAAAATAAAATTGAAGCCAAAGACCGTACCATTGTTGAGGTATTGGACAAAAGCAAATACACGGTGGATTACTACCAGCGTGAGTACAGTTGGCAGCAAAAACATATTGAGCAGTTGGTTACGGATTTAACCACGGTTTTTTTAAATGAATACCAGCCACAACATGAGCGCTCAGAGGTAGAAAACTACAACAGCTATTACCTAGGGCCGTTTGTGTTAAGCGAAAAAAGCGGTATGCGCAGCATTATTGATGGCCAGCAGCGCCTGACATCGCTAACGCTTATTTTGGTGTACTTAAACAATTTGCAGCGAGATTATGGCGTCAACGAGTCGATTGAAAGCCTGATTTTCTCGGAGAAGTTTGGCAAAAAATCCTTCAACATTGACGTGCCTGAGCGCACAGCCTGTTTGCAAGCCTTGTTTGAAGAAGGCGAATATACGCTGCCAGAAGACGCCGATGCCTCAACGGTGAATATGGCCGAGCGCTACAGCGATATTGCCGATGCCTTTCCTAAAGAAATTGATGCTCAAGCCCTGCCGTTTTTTATCGACTGGTTTAAAGAGCGTGTGGTGCTGGTGGAGATTTTGGCCTACTCCGATGAGAACGCTTACACCATTTTTGAAACCATGAACGACCGTGGTTTAAACCTAACACCCACAGAGATGTTAAAAGGCTATTTGTTATCGCGCTTTAAAGACGATGCCTTGCGTAAAAGCACCAACGATTTTTGGAAAAAGTCCATTACTCGCCTGCAAGAATTGGATAAAGAAGAAGACCAACGCTTTATTCAAGCTTTTTTGCGCGCTAAATATGCCGTCACTATTCGTCAGGGACAGGCAGGCTCTAAAAACGAAGACTTTGAAAAAATTGGTACACGCTTTCACAACTGGTTCCGCGATAACTTAAAGTTAGTCGGTTTAGATAAAGACTCCCAAGAAGATTTTAACCAGTTTGTTAACCAGCACTTCAAGTACTACCTAGACGCTTACCTACGAATTGCCAAGGCCAAAGAGTCGTTAGTACCGGGCTTGGAGTCTGTGCATTACATTCAGCAGTGGGGTATCGCCGCGTCTTTAAGAGACCCTTTACTGCTAGCAGCTTTGTTGCCTAGCGACAGTATGGAATTAGCCAACCAGAAAATTAACACCGTTGCTAAATACATTGATATTTTCTGTGTGCGTCGCTCCATAAACTTTAGAGCCTTTGGTGCAACCTCAATTCGCTACACCATGTACAGCTTAGTAAAAGAATTACGCGACCAGCCGCTGGATGAGTTAAAAGCCATTTTACAAGGCAAGCTCGATGTCATGGATGAAACCTGGGATAAGTTTCAAAACTTTCGCTTACATGGCCAGAACAAGCGTTTTGTTAAATACCTTTTATCGCGCATTTCAGGCTATATTGACCAACTTGCAGGGCAAAGCAGTAACTTCATAAACTATTACCATAAGGGTGTAGGCAAGCCTTACGAGGTTGAGCACATTTGGAGTAATCACTTTGATGCCTTTAAAGACGAATTTGAGCAGCAAAATGACTTTGAAGAATACCGTAACCGCTTAGGTGGCTTGGTGTTGCTGCCTTCTGGTACCAATCAATCGTATGGCGGCAAACCCTATAGCGAAAAAAAACAGCACTACATTAAAGAGAATTTGCTGGTTCAATCACTCTGCCCGCTGGCGTATGAAAACAATCCAAACTTTAAAAAACTTATTACCGATCATGGGCTGCCTTTTAAACCCCATGATGAATTTAAAAAACACGATTTAGAAGAGCGCCAAGCGTTGTATCAAGCGATTAGCAAGAAGATTTGGACGCTGTACTAGGCGTGAGAAAAGGTACGCGATGATGCGATTAGCTCATCTAATCAAATCAATTTATGATTAGATTAGGCTAGGTAATCGCATCACGGAATACATTATGTGGATTTGGCAGCACGAGCAATGACCCAATTTTACTTGGGATAATCGCGTCATCGAGCCCCTGTTAAGAACAACGCGCCTCAACCAAGGCGTGTTGCTGGGTAAAGCAACCAGCCAATCGGTTCAACAAAAACACAGCATGTTGGACACCTTGCTGGCGAACCTTGTGCATTCAAGCACGATTAAGGGCGAGCAGCTTAACGTTTTTTCTGTGCGTTCATCGCGTCACCTCAGCGCTTTGGTGGATTTAGGCTGCTTAGTCAAATCAGCAGCGGGCGGGCGCAGTACACGTTATTCACTACCGCACAAAACCATAATGTGATAAATAAAACACATGAAGCGTTAAGGTGAGCGCCGTGTATTCAAAAGCAGTTAACTCATGCTCAGGTTGACACACAGGACGTGCTCGGCAACGTTTACAGTGCTAGTTCGAAAGGCTTTAGCGGTAAGCTTCACCACACCTAAAACACAGCATAAAGACCAGCTGACAGCGCACTCTGCTCGACAAGACCTAAATTGGGTCTTATAGTACCCATATTGGGTCTTTTAAGGTTAGTGCTTATCTCATGAACACAGCAATCGGTGATGCACTCTTTACTAAAGCACAGCAAAAGGTTTTGGCTGTGCTATTTGGTCAGCCAGAGCAAAGCTTTTATCTAAACGAGTTGGTGCGCCTTGCAGATATGGGCCGTGGTGCCATTAGTCGTGAGTTAAGCAAGCTAACGGACGCTGGCTTGCTGGTGATGCACAAGCAAGGCAATCAAAATCATTACCAAGCCAATCACGCATCACCGATCATGCATGAGCTGGTTGCTATCGTTAAAAAAACCTTTGGTGTGGCAGCAGTATTAAAAACAGCACTCGCACCAATCTTGCCGCAACTGGAACAGGCCTTTGTCTATGGCTCTATTGCTAAAGGTAACGAGCACGCTGGCAGTGATGTGGATGTGATGCTGGTTGGCGACAATTTAAGTTATAGCGAAGCTATGCAATTGCTAGAGACCGCCGAGCTGCAATTACAGCGCACGGTAAACCCCACGATTTATACACCTGAAGAATTTGCAGAACGATTGGCACAAGGGCAGAGTTTTTTGACTACAGTGATGGAGCAAGAAACACTCGACTTGTTGAGGAGCTAGCTTGTGAAGGAGGCAGCAAATAATGACTATGTTTAATCCAGCACACTCTGGTGAGATCCTGAAAGAACTCATTATTGATGCCTTGGGCCTGACCATTACTGATGCGGCCAACCATTTAAATATCAGTCGTAAAACACTGTCTAAAGTTCTGAACGCACGCGGTGCTATCACGCCTGAAATGGCTGTGCGTTTAGAACTGGTGTTTGGCAAACCCTCTGCAGATCATTGGTTGCGTCTGCAAAACGCCTATGACCTTTGGCAAATGAGGCAGCATCAAGATGAACTGAATGTCTCTCCATACAACTTTCAAATGGCATAAAGATAAGGATATTGCGTAATGATGGCTTTATTTGGCAAGCCAGACACCATTGGCCAAACCTTAAGCCGTTTAGCTTAAAAGGTGTTATTAAACAAGGAGTCAGCGCTGTGAGTTTAAACAATCAAGAACCAGAGAAAGGTCAGATTTTACTTTATCAAACGGAGGATCAGGGCTTACGCCTAGAGTGCCGTTTTGTTGGTGATACCCTGTGGCTTTCTCAGGCTGAGATTTGCACCTTATACGGTAAGGCTAAGGCTACCATTAGTGAGCATATATCTAATGTATTTAAAGAAGGTGAGTGCGATGAAGATTCAGTTGTTCGGTTTTACCGAACAACTGCTGCTGACGGAAAGCCCTACAATGTAATGTATTACAGTTTGCCACTGATATTAGCTGTGGGTTATAGAGTGCGCTCTAAGCAAGGCGTACAGTTTCGACAATGGGCTACCGCCACGCTGCAAGAGTATTTAAGAAAAGGCTTCGTTATGGATGATGAACGCCTAAAAAACCCTGACAACAGTGTCTATTTTGAACAGTTGCTGGCGCGTATCCGTGATATTCGCTCTTCTGAAAAAGTTTTTTGGCGCAAAATTTGTGACATTTATGCCACCAGCATTGATTACGATGGCAAAGCAGAAACCAGTCAACACTTCTTTGCGCAGGTGCAAAATAAAATGCACTGGGCAACCCATGGTCATACTGCTGCGGAGTTGATTCATTTGCGTGCCGACGGGCAAAAGCCAAATGCAGGTTTAACTCATTTTGCGGGTGGTGAGCCACGCAAGGCTGATATGGAAGTCGCTAAAAACTACTTATCTGAAAAAGAGTTATCGCAACTTAATCGCCTAGTGACATCCTATTTGGAGTTTGCCGAGCTACAAGCTGAACGTGGCCGTTTAATGAAAATGGCTGACTGGAGTGCTAAGCTTGATGACTTTTTACGCCTGAGTGATTATGAGTTACTGAATCATACAGGTCGTATTTCAGCGTTACAGGCTAAGCAGAAAGCGGCCTTGGAGTTTGATGCGTTTCAGCGAGTAATTGATGCAACTCCGAGCCAAGTCGATAGAGATTTAGAGCAAGCAATTAAGCGTTTACCTAAAAAGTAATTTGAGACTGGATGATCGATAGATCAATAAAAGGAATTCGGGGATGAGCAAAGCAAGCGAACTGACCTTTCAGAACGATATGATTCGTCAAATGCTCGCCAACGGTTGGCAGCTCGGTACGCCGGCAGGCTACAACCGCGAGTTGGCCTTGTATGAAGAGGATGTCTTGGGTTTTGTTCAAGACACTCAGGACGAGCAATGGCAGAAGTTTTGTAAGCTGTACCCCAATAATCCTGAAGCTAAGTTTTTAGAGCGCGTCGCCTCGCAGCTCAATAAAGCCGACCCCAATGCTGCCAACAAAGAGCTACGCACCTTTGGCACCTTGGGTGTATTACGCAATGAACTGCGCGACCGGGGTACGCGTTTTAGTCTGTGCCAGTTTAAGCCAGAGCATGACCTCAATCCCGACACTTTGGCGCGTTACAGCCAAAACCGTCTGCGCATTGTTCCTGAGTTGGTCTATTCACCTTGGGCTAGCGATGCCCATGCGCTGGAAACTGGCAGTAAAGCGAAGCAGTGGCGCATTGATTTAGTCCTGTTTGTTAATGGTTTGCCTGTGGTCACACTGGAGCTTAAGTCTGAGTTCAAACAGGCGGTGCAAAACGCCATTACCCAATACAAAACCACCCGTCTGGCTATCGATCCTGAAACTAAAAAGCCAGAACCCTTACTGACCTTTAAGCGTGGTGCGTTGGTGCACTTTGCCGTGAGCCAGTACGAGGTGTATATGGCCACGCGGCTGGAAGGAAACGACACCTACTTTTTGCCGTTTAATAAAGGTACAGCCGATGGCGGTGCGGGCAATGATGTGCCTGCAGATATCAACCAGTACGCCACCGATTACTTATGGAACGAGGTGCTGCTGCCGGATAATTTGCTCAATATTCTTGCGCGCTTTGTCCATTTAGAAATCGAAGAAAAAGAAGACTGGGAAGGCCGTAAATACAAAAAAGAAACCCTAATCTTCCCGCGTTATCACCAGTGGGATGTGGTCAGTCAGTTGGTTAATGCCGCGCGCACTGAAGGCCCAGGCCATAAGTATTTGATTCAGCACAGTGCCGGCTCTGGTAAATCCAACTCGATTGCTTGGTCGGCACATCAGTTATCGGCGCTGCATACCGCTGCAGGACATAAGCTGTTTGACTCCATAATCGTCGTCACCGACCGCACCGTGCTGGATGATCAGCTGCAAGAAACCATCTCGCAGTTCACCTCCACCGAAGGCGTGGTCGGGCGGATTAATCGTAGCGAAGGTGATGGCTCAAAATCTGAGAAGCTGGCCGCCGCGCTGGAAGGCTCGCAGCCGATTATTATTGTCACCATTCAGACCTTCCCCTATGTGCTACGCGCCATTGAGAACAGCGTCAGCCTGAAAGAGCGCAACTATGTGGTGATCGCCGACGAAGCGCATAGCTCACAAACCGGCAGCACCGCACGCCAGCTTAAAGAAGTGCTGAGCATTGATAGCAAAGGTGACGATGACGAGCTGAGCAGTGAGGATATTCTCGATGCCGCCGTAGCCTCACGCCGCGCTTCGCCGAACTTAAGTTATCTAGCCTTTACCGCTACGCCAAAAACTAAAACTTTAGAGCTGTTTGGCCGCTTACCTGATCCAACTTTACCTGCATCAAAAACCAATAAGCCACAGGCGTACCACGTGTACAGCATGCGTCAGGCCATTGAAGAAGGCTTTATTTTGGATGTGTTGAAAAACTACACCAACTATAAAGTGGCCTATAACTTGGCGATGAAAATTGCCGACAAAGACGAAGAAGTTGAGAGCAAAAAAGCCAAGGTCAAACTCAACCAGTGGGTGCGCCTGCACGACTACAACATCAGCCAGAAAGTACAGGTCATTGTTGAACACTTTAAAGATAACGTCATGGGCTTATTGGGCGGTCAAGCCAAGGCGATGATCGTCACCAGTTCCCGTAAAGAAGCGGTGCGCTATAAGTTGTCTTTGGATAAATACTTGATGTCCAAGCAATCCGAGAAAGGCTATCAAGACATTGCCGCGATGGTGGCCTTCTCCGGCGAAGTGGAGTTCACCGAAAAAGATCCAAATTCTGTGGCATTGATTGGTGAAAAGTTTACCGAAGCCAATATGAACTCGGGTCTTAAAGGCCGCGATATGCGCAAAGCCTTTGATAGCGATGATTACCAAGTGATGATTGTCGCCAATAAGTTTCAGACCGGTTTTGACCAGCCGAAACTCTGTGCCATGTATGTGGATAAAAAGCTCGGAGGCGTGGAATGTGTGCAAACCCTGTCGCGCTTGAACCGTACCTATCCCAGCAAAGCTGAAACCGGCACTTTTGTGCTGGATTTCTTTAATGAGCCGCAAGATATTCTCGATGCCTTCCAGCCCTATTATCAAACCGCTGAATTGGCCGATGTGTCTGACCCTGATTTGATCTTTGATCTGCACGACAAGCTCCGTGCAGCGGGTATTTTCCAGTGGCATGAAGTTGAGCAGTTCTGCCAGGCGTTCTTTGTAAAGAGTAAAAGTAACGCCGCCATCGGTAATATCTGCAAGCCTGCGGTTGAGCGTTGGACCCATCGTTATAAGTCTGCGGTGGCGGCTTACAAGCAAGCGCGCGATATGTTTGAGCGGACCAAGCGCACTAAAGACGCCGTGCTCATTGCTAACGCGGAAAACAGCCTAAAAGACTGCAAACAGGAAAAAGATGCGCTGGAAATCTTTAAAAAGGATCTGGGTACCTTTGTGCGCTTTTACGAGTTTATGTCGCAAATCGTGGATTATAACGACAAAGATCTAGAAAAACTCAGCCTGTACGCGCGCAATCTGCGTCCGATGCTGCGTGAAGTAGAGAGTGACGAAGAAGAGGTTGATCTAAGTAATGTGGTGCTCAGTCATTATCGCCTCTCTAAAATCCGCCAGCAGGATATTAAGCTTAAAGAAGACGCCGAAGGCTATGACTTAGAACCCGGCGATGCACTGGGCACGGCTAAAGCTAAAGATAAAAAAGAAGAGCTTTTATCGGAAATTGTCGCCAAGCTCAACGAGCTGTTTATCACTGATGAGCTGACCGAGGCGGATATGGTGAACTACGCCTACACCGTGCGCGACAAGGTGCGCGAAAACACCCTAGTCATGCACCAACTGGCGAATAACACCCCAGAGCAAGCCATGCTCGGCGACTTTCCTAAAGCCGTGGATGATGCGATTTTGGGCAGCAGCGATGCCCATCAGAATCAAATGATGCAGTTGCTCAGCGATCCAAGAAAGGCTGAGCAATTTTCTAAGCTGATATTTGCGATGCTGAGTAGTGGCAATTGATGCTTTTACTAAGCGCAGAGAAACAACAGCAAACCTCAGCGCAGCGTACCTGCCAAGGCTGTATCACAGTATTTTATAGGTGCAATAACAATGACAAATAACGAACATCTTGAAGCGGGCTTGGTGATTAAAAACTTTATAAAAAGCACGGCATACAGCATCAGCCACTTGGATAAAAATCACACACTGCATGCCAGCCCTAGATATGTTGTCATTGAATTCTTAATTGACGCGCCGAAAGACTACCTATCATCACAAGCTCATACTGAGCCGCCACTTATCACGCTGCTCTTTGACCGTGCCAGCTGCCAGCGCGAGCTTGCAGAGAACTGCTATCAAGTACGCTGTGTCGAGCCGCTCGATACCTTTGATTTTATGCACTGGGCTGAAAATGCCATCAGCGTACTGACCCAAGCTCTGACCGTGCCCGGTGTAAACGCAACGGATATCGCCGACTTGCAAACTATTTTACAGAGCGAACCCAGTCAGCGCTTTTTGTTTAAAACCTTTGCCAGCAGCGACACCACTTATCAACTGGATCACTTAATATCTCAACGCCCGCGCGCTGTCTTTGGGATTTTTACTGACGGAGCAGGCTTGAGTCTGCAACAGTATGATGCTGTGGATACATTGATTTTTGAACAACTGCATCAAGAGGCACGCTTGCATATCGCAACGTGCGTTTTGCCTGAGCAAGAGCAAGCGCGAGTAGCGGTTTTGTATGGTGTAGGCAAATAATTATTGTGGTCTTTAACAGGCATCAGAGTTAGGTCTTATGCTTGGCCGCATAAGACCTAACTATTCATCGCTGCAATACAACAGTTTCGTTAAGGGCAGTACTGAACTCCCGGGAACCCATAGGAATTTGATTGAATACTGTAACACAGCTCAGCAGGAAACCTGAGTTATGCGCCTAATCAACCTGACAAAGCGCACGACCACATCCCCAACAAACTCATTTACGCCTAACACAATAAACAACTGGTGTAACCGAGTTAAAATCCTATAAAAGGTCGTAGATATATGTAGATATATAGGGTGCTGCTGAGCGCTTTGTAGGTTACAATCTGCACATAGCACAATATGCTGGTATTTATTCAGTAGTTTTTAAACTCAGGGATGAGAATGTGAACCATATCGCATATCAAACACGAAGTTTCTTTGATTATTTAGGCAGATTCCTACTGTTTACTCTACTGCTGTGGAGTTTATTGACCTCTTCATTTTTTAATATCAGCGGTAATATTGATAAGTATTTACAAGACTTATTCAATACGCATTTTGGCACATGGGTTTACCCAGAGACCAGCCAAGATAAAGTCGCGGTACTGCTACTCAATGACGATGTGGTTGACGGTGCGCTGAATGGACAATGGCCGGCAACCTATAAGTTTCACGCGGATGTCTTAGGCGATCTGTTAGATCACCAACCCTCGGCAGTATTCATTGACTTTTACTGGATGAATCAAGATAAGCCAGGCGTAGAAGACTTGCTGCGCACACTCAATGACTATAAAGATGCAGGCATTCCAGTCTATATGGCTGCGCCCTCAAACCAATGGTTCGAGAGTTTTTGGCCTGAGCTTAAAGGGCTTATTCAGCCTGTTTCCGCCCACGTTAATTTAGACCCTGCTGATTTTGTCTCTAGAAGCTACCCCCAAGCCTATCAAGGCTTAGCTTCTGGCGCCTTTCTGATTGCCGAAGACTTATTGCAAATGCCTCTGGTTGAAAGCCCTAGGGGTGATATGGATATATTTTGGGGCACAGCAAAAAACCATAAAAATTTAGCTTGGATGGAAACTCAAGCAAAATCCGACAGTAGCGTTTTAAACAGCCTTAAAAACGGCTACTCAACGGTTGCTACAGACATTCCTTACACAACCACTGTTTTTGTTAGGGATTTAATTAACCCTAAAGACAGCTCTGATGAGACGCAGGAAGATTTATCCAACCATCTGCAAGGCCATGTAATTATCTACGGGGCAAACGTAACAGGGGTACAGGATTTCATCTTCTCACCCACGCGTAATATTTTACCCGGTGTTTACTACCATGCCATGGCGATTGATAACCTTTTAACCTGGGGTAATGGCTATAAGTCAAACATTGCCAATATTACGGCATTATTCTTGACTCACCTGCCCTTATGGCTGCTGCAAATACTGTTTCTAGTGCCTTTATCCATTGCTTTTTTATGGCGCGGTAAACAAGCAGTGATTGACCTTTCCAGCCTGCCACCAACGAACAATAAAATATTGTCCTTCTTGGCTGATAGCGGCGCCAAGTTAATGCCGAGTCTAAAGTTTTGGGCGTTTGTAATTATCTATGTATTCATTATTTGCTGGTATCAATATGCGGTACTGGACCTTGCTGTGGCGAATTGGATTGGTTTTGTGCAACTACTGGGTCTTGGGGTATTGATTGGCAAGCTCGATTTTGTTGAACGTAGTATTAATTTGCTAAAGAAAGCATGTAGCTCTTTAAAAGTACTTATACGAGGGAAGTCGCAATGAAAAAGTACGCAACGGTAATTATATCCATGGTGATGGGTATGCAGATTCAAATTGCAAATGCAGAATCCTCCGCTCAAATTCTTGAGTTTAGAAAACCACAGGTTGATATTTATAACAGCACGGGCACCGAGCACATTAAAAGGATCGATAGCGCAACAATTAGCATGCCTGTACCTGTGCTTGAAGCACTAAACAGTGGTTTTTTTGTTATTGAGCTTGACGGTGAAAAACGCGCAGTAAGAAAACGTGCGGTACGCAGTAATTACGTCTATGAAATGAAAAGCAAATGTTCTAATGAGTTGCAAGGGAATAAAACCGGATCAAGCCGTGGCCTAGGAGATGGAGAATGCTAATGTTAAGAAGATCTTTAATACTAGGCTCGTTTCTACTGATTGGCGGTTGCCTAGATAACGCCACAACCATGATGAAGTCTGTGGTACCTGTTCAGCTCAACAGCAATGAACCTGTTATCGCGCAAATAGATAAACAGCACAAGAAGTCCATGCTGGCGGTGGGCGCTGACATTGACCGCAAACGCAATCAGAGCTCTGGCCTAGGCTTAATCAAGCATTCTGCCTTAGAAAACTATGCCAATGAGCAGCTCACAAAGCTAAAAAAGGCTTCGGGGTTTGAGTCTGCTCCCGGTCGTGTTTATTTATTTGCTGATACGGCATTCGGTGCAAGAGCCAGTGCCGACGGCAATATTTATATTCCTTATGCAGTCATCATAGACCTGAAAAGTAGCGATGAACTTGCTGCCTTATTAGCCCATGAGTTATCACACACGATCCGTGGCCACTCAAGCTCAGATATTTTTGTAAAGGTGCAGAAAAAAGGGCTTGCTGCAACGTCAATGGTTGCCAACTTCCGGAAAAGTG
Organism: Denitrificimonas caeni; assembly: GCF_027498055.1. Taxonomy (GTDB): domain Bacteria; phylum Pseudomonadota; class Gammaproteobacteria; order Pseudomonadales; family Pseudomonadaceae; genus Denitrificimonas. The sequence goes on along the minus strand of NZ_CP114976.1, from coordinate 1,225,066 downwards.
ACACTGGAGTGGTACGTTCCAATGATATGAAAAACATCAAAAAAACCATGGCGTCGGTGTTAATTACAGATGGTTTTATTAATCCAGGCTGGACTCGGGTGCAAGAGTCGGAAGCAGATAAGCTGGGCCTGGATATTATGATTAAGGCCGGCTACAACCCCGATGGCATGTTTGTTTTGCTCGATAAAGTGGCCCAGTGGGACGAAAAAAACAGTCACATTCAACAGCAGCGTGACGCTGTTCTGGAAAACATGCTTGGGTCTTTTAAGCTCACTGATGACAAGTCAGCCTTAGGCCAAACACTCAATAGCTATTTCGCGCAAGGAGCGACTCGGTTCGGCGCGATGGTGGACAGTTTAAATAAAAGCCATGACTCTGCCGAGACTCGTTATGATGCCCTACTTGAATATGCAGATAAGCATTATGGCGATATAAGCTCCCCAGCACTTGAGACGCGGCGCTGGAATGCAGTAGCTCAGAACAACTCTACGAAAACTATGTGGCAAGCCTTGCAAGACACACTAGCAGCACGGGAAGCAATTGCTCAGGGCAATTACCGTTCAGCAGAGAAACTGATCGCTAAGGCTAAAGTGCATGCGCAAGATCAAAACTTTGTGAATCAAACCCTATACGAGCTGGGCGATGCTCAACGTAAAAATAACACCATGCAAAATGGCTTAAATGCTGGTTTGAAAGGTCAGTACCCTTCTTTGTTTTTACAAGTTGAAAAGACCAAGCTTGCCAGTGCCAAAGCCGATAAAGTGCCGCTGCCCGCTGCACAAGGGTTAGCCAATGCATTTGACGCCTACGGTCGCCCTGCAGACTACTATAACGAAGTGATGACTTTGCTTTCCAAGTCAGACATGAAGTCCCAAGTGCTAGCACTGCAGGCGGAATGCGTGGCTAAGTATGTCGGAGAAGGCATCAGCTGCAATGTTGGCGATGAAGAAAAAGACAAACAAGGCGCTGATTTTTCTTACAAAAACATGATGAAGTCATTCTTATAGAACTGCAGGTTTGCACACAATCCCGGTCAATGGTGCTTTATCAATAAGCACCATTGACCGGGTAGCGGGCGTGTTACCTAAGGAGCGGCGCGACAACGCTAGCGAAAACACTTTAGTGATGCAGCAGCTGGCGAATAACACCCCAGAACAAACCATGCTCGGCAATTTACCAAAGCCGTGAATGATGCGGTTTTAGATCGCAGCGGCACCCACCGGAAGCAAACGCTGCAACTGCTCAGTGCCCCAAAACAGGCCGAGCAGTTTTCTAAGCTGGTTTTACCGCTACTGAGCAGCACCCATCAAGCTTTCGGCTAAAAACAGAGCGCATAACATCATGTGCCTCAGCCCACCCCGCCGCCACCCAACAAAAATTGAATCCAGCCTTTAAGCTGATAGACTTACGCCTGCTTTTATACAGCAGCGACAAAACACATCAGGCCTGTTTTTTACAATAGGCCTTATTAAGTGTGCGCGTAACGCCGGATTAGCTGCAGGTATTTGCCCACGCTAAGCTTTAGCCACTTAACTACACTGATTTCTCGACTGATTCGCTGCAGCGCTACTTCAGCCTGACGGCAATCTGCAATCAGCGGCATGGATAATTTATGTTTAAAAATATGCAAAACGAATGGTTTTTCAATATACGTGGTGACCTGCTCTCGGGACTGGTGGTCGCTCTTGCCCTCATTCCTGAAGCCATTGCTTTCTCGATTATTGCTGGCGTCGACCCCAAAGTGGGCTTGTATGCATCTTTCTGTATTGCGGTGATTATTGCCTTTGTCGGTGGCCGCCCCGGCATGATTTCTGCAGCCACCGGTGCCATGGCACTGTTAATGATCACCCTAGTGAAACAGCACGGCTTAGAGTACTTACTGGCTGCGACCTTATTAACTGGCGTACTGCAAATTGCCGCCGGTTATTTAAAACTCGGCGCGCTGATGCGCTTTGTTTCCAAGTCGGTGGTCACCGGTTTTGTCAACGCTTTAGCCATTCTGATTTTTATGGCACAACTGCCTGAGCTGACCAATGTCACTTGGCATGTGTATGCAATGACCGCCGCTGGTCTGGGTATTATTTACCTGTTTCCCTTACTGCCTAAAATCGGTAAAAGCCTGCCCTCGCCGCTGGTCTGTATTGTGGTCTTGACCGCTGTTGCCATGTACTTAGGCTTGGATATTCGTACCGTTGGCGACATGGGTGACCTGCCAGATACCCTTCCGATTTTCTTATGGCCCGAAGTGCCGCTCAACTTAGAAACCTTAAAAATCATCCTGCCCTACTCGGTAGCGCTGGCTATTGTTGGCCTGCTGGAGTCATTAATGACGGCCACTATTATTGATGAGTTAACCGACACCAAAAGCGACCGTGACCGCGAGTGTAAGGGCCAAGGCATTGCCAATATTGGTGCAGGCTTGCTCGGTGGTATGGCCGGTTGCGCGATGATTGGTCAATCAGTGATCAACATTAAATCCGGTGGCCGCGGGCGTTTATCGACCTTCTGTGCCGGTTTCTTCTTACTGATTATGGTGGTCTTTTTAAGCGATTGGATTAAACAAATCCCCATGGCCGCGCTGGTTGCAGTGATGGTGATGGTCTCCATCGGCACCTTCTCTTGGAGTTCAGTCAGGGATCTGAAAAAACACCCGCTCTCCACCAACATTGTCATGATTACTACTGTTGCCGTGGTCTTGGCGACCCATAATCTGGCGTTGGGCGTATTGGCTGGCGTGTTGCTAGCCACCCTCTTCTTTGCCAATAAAGTGGCGCGCCTGATGGTGATTAAACAAGCGCAGGAAAATGCTAACGCACCTCTGCAATACCAAGTTATCGGTCAAGTATTCTTTACTTCAGCAGAGAAGTTTCTGGAGTCGTTTGATTTCACCATTGCTGCAGAAAAAGTCGTTATCGACCTAACCCGCGCCCACTTCTGGGATATTACTGCGGTGTCGGCGCTCGATAGCGTGGTGATTAAATACCAGCGCCAAGGTGCTGAGGTAGAAGTAATTGGGATGAATGACGCCAGCAAAACTGTGATTGATAAATATGCTGTGCATAATGACCCTAAAGCTTTAGAAAAATTACTGAGCGACAATTGAGGATGGCACCATGCAAAAGATTTTAGCCTGTATTGATGAGTCAACCTGGTCAACCAGCGTTGAAGACGCCGCTATTTGGGCAGCTAAACAGCTGAAGAGTCCGCTGCTGTTTTTGCACAGCATTGAAAAGCAAGTTGCGATCCCCGACAGTCGTGATTTTTCTGGTGCCATTGGTTTGGGCTCACGCAGCAAATTACTCACAGAAATAGCCACTCTGGATCAGCTACGCGCCAAAGTTGCCTTACAGCTGGGCAAAGAGCTGCTTGCTAGCGCCGAACAAAAAGCACAAGAGTCCGGCTGTGAGCACATAGAAACCATGCAGCGCCATGGTGAGTTTGTGGATACTTTACTGGCACTCGAAAACGATGCACGCTTAGTCATTATTGGCCACTCGGGCAGTAGCACAGGGAAGAAAGCCAACGTATTAGGCACTCATGTGGAAAACCTATTACGTCGTATCAACACCTCAGTGCTGATTACCCCGCATGATTTTGTTACACCCAGCAGCTTTATGCTGGCTTACGATGGACGCGCCACCAGTGAGCGCGCTCTGCAACTCATCTTAGACAGCTCTTTACTGCAAGGCTTAGATTGCCACTTGGTGGCGATAAAAAACAAACAGGACGATCTGCAAGAAAAACTGGCCGATGCCGAACAACGCTTAAGCAGCAAGGGCTTCTCGGTTACCGCAACCTTCCTCGAAGGCGATATTTTCAAACAGTTGTTAAATTACCAGCAGACGCATGCCATCGGTATGTCGGTAATGGGCGCATTCGCTGGAACACGCTTACGCCAGTTCTTTGTTGGCAGTAACACTTTAAAAATGCTGGAAAACAGCAATCTGCCGGTCTTAGTTGTTAAGTAACAGCCCCTAGATAGCCAAACAGTCATAATCCTGCTGCACCTGTCGCCATTAAACCGGTGCAGCACCACCCCTCCCCCCGCTCTATCGCCTTCTGGCACAGCCCCTGCCTGATAGCAAAAAACCATCAAACCAATTAATATATAATATTTTATTATATATTCTCACATGCTATATTAGTCACAAGTTAAACAAACAACCCAGGAGAGACACCATGCAAACGACTGATACTGCTGTATATGGTTTACCACGTCTAAACGAGCGCGCACCAGAGTTCAATGCGCCAACTACCGACGGTGACAAGTGCTTAGATGATTATAAAGGTAAATGGTTGGTGTTGTTTTCACACCCAGCTGACTTTACCCCAGTGTGCACCACTGAATTTGTTGCTTTTGCTAAAGCAGAGCCAGAATTCACCAAGCGTAACTGTGAGCTATTAGGTTTGTCTATCGATAGCACCCACTCGCACATTGCTTGGATGCGCAATATTGAAGAGAAGTTTGGCGTAACCATTCCTTTCCCAATCATTGCTGACCTAAAAATGGATGTTGCTCGTGCCTATGGCATGATCCACCCTGGTGCTGCAGATACTTCAGCAGTGCGTGCGACCTTTATCATTGACCCCAATGGCATTTTACGCGCCATGGTTTACTACCCAATGAGTAATGGTCGCCTGATTGAAGAGTTCATCCGCTTATTGGATGCACTGCAAACCAGTGACGAGCACAAGGTTGCTACCCCTGAGGGCTGGAAACCAGGTGACCGTGTCATCGTTCCACCTGCAGCCACTGCCGCTGAAGCAGATGCTCGCGTCAAATCAGGTGAGTATGAGTGTGTTGACTTCTACTACTGCACCAAGCAACTATAAATCAGTTGCTCTAAAGCGTAGTTATCAGTAACGCAAAGCTCCAGCATCGGCAACGGTGGTGGAGCTTTTTGCTATGCACGTGAAGGAAAATACCAAGCAGCGCAAGCTGCCCATCAGCAACTCTTGGCTTAGCTAGCTCTGTACTCACAGAGCGATAAGGAGATTCCTCATGCTAAAACGCGACCCACAACAACCTTGGCACCCCAGTTATTGGCTTGCTGCACTGGGTGCCGGTGGCCTGTCCATCTCTTTCTTTATGTACCTGATGTGGATGATTCCCCATACTGGTTTTCCGATGCCAACTTGGGAGCATCTGAGCGCAGCTCTACAGGGCTCTAGCGCTCTACCAACCGGAGTGCAGCCACTGGCCTTTGCAGCCACAACTTTAATGGTGCTGCTGGCCTTACTGCACTTCACTTTGGTGGTTTGGAACCTGCGCGAACAAAGCGCTGCACGCAAAAGTGACAGCTATGCGGCGAGCTGGCTCGACTCCCCCAATGAAGTCCAGCTGATGACTCAACCACTGACCCTAGCCATGACAGTCAACGTCTGCTTTGCCCTAGGTGCATTGCTGGTGCCTGGCCTTTGGTCTGTGGTGGAGTACTTATTTCCGCTAGCGCTATTAGCCTTTGCTGGCATTGGCGTGTGGGCGCTACGGATTTATGGCCGTTATATCAGTCGCATTTTAGTCAGCGGTGGTTACCGCAGCGACGAGCACAACCACCTTTCCCCGCTGATTGCAGTGTTTACCTTTGCCATGCTCTCGGTGGGGTTTGCTGCGCCAGCGGCCATGTCCAACACCCAAGCCTTGTCAGTTTTAGCCAGCACCTTGTCGATTCTGTTTTTAATGGTGGCTTTAGTCACAGGTTTGCTGGTGCTGATCTCGGGTCTGCAAGCGATGATGCAGCACGGTTTACAACCGCAAGCAACACCCAGCGTGTGGATGCTAGTACCCATTATGACGTTATTGGGTATTGAGTGGGTGCGCTTACAGCACGGTCTGGATCTACACTTTGCCACGCCCATAGTGCCGAGCAAGATCTTTGTGATGCTCACCGGCATCTTTATGCTGCAACTAGGGATTATGTTACTAGGCTACCGCATTATGCAGCTCAACGGTTATTTGGCCGCGCACTTTAAAGGTGATCAACGCAGCCCGATTAGCTTTGGTTTGATTTGCCCCGGCGTTGCCGTGTTTGTCATGGGCATGTTTTGGTGGCACTTAGTCTGGGTTGAAAGCGGCATCGTCAGCGCTTTTAGTCCGGTATATTGGCTAGCCATTGGCATCCTGGCCACAGTGCAGTTTTACACCCTGACTGCTCTGTTGCGCTTAAGCGCCCGCTTACTGCGTTACAAACCTGTGGTTATTGCTTCCATGCAGTAACCTTTAGCCTGCAGCTGCAGCGCTCTGAATATTGGGCGCTGCATTTGCTTATTCTAGCTTGGCAAACGAACTCTTAACCCATCTGCACGTCAGACTTGTAGTGAGATGATGAAGAGGTTTATGTGTTTAGAGTTTTAATTATGACTGCCTTGCTGCTGGCTCAACCATTGGCGCACGCGCGCAGCTATGTGGATGGCCACCTGCACTATGTGGACTTTTTTCAAGAGTCCGCAGGCATGTCAGCTTTATTAAGCGCCATGGATCAAGGCAAAATCAGCCACGCCGCCATTATGGGCATTCCTGTGGCGAAGAAATGGCACGAAGATGAGCCGAAAAAACCACGCTATTATGCGGGCGATGATGCTGATCTGTACTGGTATAGCGCCACTGATTTCTATTTACGTGAAGCCATCCAGAAACTAAAACCCGAACAGCAACAACGCTTCTTGCCTTTCTTATCTGGTTTTAATAGCAGCGACAAAAACGCAGCGGCGCACATCCGCCGTACTTTAGACATGCACCCAGGTTTTTGGCAAGGCATTGGCGAGGTGTTTACCCGCCATGACGATGTCACTGCGCTGATGCAAGGCAGCACGCCACGGGCCAATAACGAAGCCATGCTGAAAGTCTATCGCGTCGCTGCTGAGTATGATTTACCGGTCTTACTGCACAGCAATATCACCTCCAAGCGCGAACGTAACCCGCTCTATTTAGAAGAACTGGAAGAAGCTCTAAGCAAGAATACCGATGTGCGTTTTATCTGGGCCCATGCCGGCACCAGTATGGAGTTGCACCGTCACCAAGACGAATTGGATTTTTTACTGCCGCTGGTGCAGCGCTTACTGAACGAGCACGATAACCTTTATATTGATTTGTCCTGGACTTTACTGGAGCCGTATTTGCTCGACGCAAAGAGCCAACCAAACCCTGAATGGCTCGCACTGTTTGAGGCTTACCCAACACGCTTTGTGCTCGGCAGTGATGTGGTTGGGCGCTTTAATAATCTAGGCAACATCATCCAAAGTTTTGACCCAGTGCTGGATGCTTTGCCTGCAGATGTCGCACAAGCCATCGCTGTAGATAATTTTCTGGCATTAATCCCAAAGCAGCGAAACAAATAAGCTTTTGCATCACCACGCAAAGCCTTAGCTAACGAGTTATTTTTCGCCGCAACTAAACGTGCTTGCGGCGCTCGGAGCGTTGCACCCTGAGTTGCTCCTCATCCACTTCGGCTAACACCTCACAAACATACTCAATGTGCGTATTGGACAAACTCCGTGCTTGCTCAGCTTCACCTGCTTTGACGGCTTGGTACAGAGCTCGATGCTGCTCAAGCAACATCGTACGGGTTTCGCTACGCTGCGGGTACATGCCACCAATATTGGTGGTGACATTACCGCGCAACAAATCAAACAATCCCCGAATCGTATGCAATAGCACCACATTGTGGCTGGCTTCAGCGATGGCTAAATGAAAACGTGCATCGGCCAACCCTTCTTCCACACGACAGCCTTCTGCTGAGTTTTCATAGCAGGCTTCGAGCTGGGCAAGTGCAGCAGCTAAGCGTTCATGATCCGACGGAGTGGCACGCAACGCCGCATAGTACGCACAAGCACCTTCGAGGGTATGCCGAAACTCCAGCAAGTCTTTCTGTGCGTCGGGCTTTTCAGCCAACAAAGCCAGCAGCGGATCACTGAAAGTTGCACCCACTTCCTTACAGACGTAGTTGCCACCGCCTTGACGACTGATCAACAACCCTTTCGCCACAAGTTTTTGAATTGCTTCGCGCAGCGACGGACGTGAGACGCCAAACTGCTCAGCTAACTTTCGCTCCGCTGGCAGACGCTCACCGGCTTGCAAAACCCCTTCTAAAATCATCGTTTCCAGTCGTTCAACAATGTCGTCCGACAAACGGCGCTGCTGTATATGTGCAAAGCTCATGATTCTCTTTTTACCTTATGAAAACAGCGATAAAGGGCGCTTAGGTTAACACAGCAGTCCTTGTTCAACAGCGCACAACTCACCTTAAGAACGACTTCAACAACACCTTGGCAACTAAAGTATTAGACAAGATATTTGACAGTTACTGCTCCGCGTATTTAACTTACAAAAAACAGACTGTAAACTGGTCTTACCAATTTATTCAGAATAACAACAAAGAGCTTAATATGATGCCCAATTCAACTCCTCCCCACTCTTATCGCGTTAGCCGCATAGTTCAGCTGCAGTTAGTGGGGTTGAACCATGTCATCTAGCCTACTTGCACTGTTAGCTTTCTCGCCGATTTTACTCGCCGCTATCTTACTGATTGGTTTGCGTTGGCCTGCTCGACGAGCAATGCCTTTGGTGTTTTTATTTACAGTCTCTATTGCTCTGTATTTCTGGGAGATGAGCCTTAATCGAATTTTAGCTTCAAGCCTGCAGGGCCTAGTGATTACTGCTGGTGTGCTGTGGATTATTTTTGGTGCAATTTTACTGCTCAATACCCTCAAACACTCTGGTGCGATTCAATCGATCCGTGCTGGTTTTATTACTATCAGCCCTGACCGTCGCGTACAAGCGATTATTATTGCATGGTTATTTGGCAGTTTTATTGAGGGCGCATCAGGTTTTGGTACTACGGCTGCGATTGCTGCCCCGCTACTGGTGGCGATTGGTTTCCCTGCCATGGCAGCGTTGATGCTCGGCATGTTAGTGCAAAGTACACCAGTCTCTTTTGGTGCGGTTGGCACACCAATAATAATTGGTATTACCGGTGGCCTCGATAGTGATGCTGTCAGCGCGCAACTCTTAGCCAATGGCTCTGACTGGCCCGCTTTTATCCAGTTGATCACCAGCCAAGTGGCCATTATTCATGCCATCGTTGGTACCGTCATGCCCCTCATTATGGTGCTCATGTTGACCCGGTTTTTTGGTCAAGAAAAAAGCTGGAAAGCAGGCTTTGCCATACTGCCATTCGCCTTATTTGCCGGTCTGGCATTTACCATCCCCTACGCTGCAACCGGTATTTTATTAGGGCCTGAGTTTCCATCTATGCTCGGTGGCCTAATCGGCTTAGCCATTGTTACCACCGCCGCACGCTTTAATTTTCTTACCCCTAAAACCACATGGGATTTTGCCCCCGCCAAAGAATGGCCCAGCCAGTGGTTGGGTTCTATTGAAATGAAGCTCGATAACATCACCAGCAAACCCATGAGCAGCTTAAAAGCCTGGATACCCTATGTTTTAGTTGGGGTGTTGCTGGTGATCAGCCGTGTATCCTCAACCGTGGCTGACGCACTGAAAGCGGTAACCCTTAAGTTTCCAAATATCTTAGGTGAAGCCGGCATTAATGCAGATTTTATGCCGTTATACTTGCCCGGTGGTATTTTAGTGTTCGTCGCTTGCAGCACCTATTTTCTACACAAAATGCCTTGGCAGAATTTCCGCTCAGCCTTAAGCGAGTCCAGTCGAATTTTATTGGGTGCTGGCTTTGTCTTACTCTTTACCATACCCATGGTGCGCATCCTGATTAACTCTGGGATTAACGCTGCAGATATTCCCAGCATGCCAATTGCTATGGCGCGTTATGTCGCCGATAGCGTTGGCGACATTTATCCTCTCTTAGCGCCCAGTATCGGTGCCCTAGGTGCCTTTATTGCTGGCTCCAACACTATCAGCAATATGATGTTTAGCCAGTTCCAGCTCGGCGTCGCAGAAAATCTTGGTATTTCTGGTGCTCTAATTCTAGCTGGGCAAGCGATTGGCGCAGCAGCAGGCAATATGATTGCAATCCACAACGTAGTTGCTGCGTCTGCCACTGTTGGTTTGCTGGGACAAGAAGGCACCACGCTAAGAAAGACCATTTGGCCAACGTTGTATTACACGTTATTTACCGGCCTGATTATTTTTATAGCCATAAAGGTACTGGGCATTACCGATCCACTTATGCCTTAATTAAATCAACAGGTGCCTAGCGGGAACCTTCACTTTACACAGCCTGTAACAGTGCCCGCTAATACGTCACCAGCAACAGCGCCGGAGCTTTCGATGAGTAACCTTTTTTATAATGCCGCACCGCAAGAGACTCGGGTTGCACCGCCACGCAAGCCCGCGCGCACTTACCCGACCGGCAAGCCCACTCAGGTGTATTTATTTGGTACCTGCGTGGTGGATTTATTTTTCCCTGAAGCTGGGATGGATGCGATTCACTTGCTAGAGCGTGAAGGCATTCGCGTTGACTTCCCGCAAGGACAAAGTTGCTGCGGACAACCCGCCTACACCTCCGGTTACACCGAGCAAGCCCGCGAAGTGGCGCGTGCACAGCTCAAACTCTTTGCAAACGACTGGCCGGTGGTGGTCACCTCGGGCTCTTGCGCGGGAATGTTTCGTGAGCACTATCCCGATTTATTCAAAGACGAACCGGAAATGCTAGCCAAGGTTAAGCATCTCGCCGAGCGCACCTATGAGCTGGCCGAGTTTTTATTGCATGTCTGCGACGTGCAACTGATTGATCAAGGCGCACCCTTGCAAGTGGCGCTGCACACTTCCTGCTCAGCTCGTCGCGAAATGAACACCCATCTGCATGCGCGCGCACTGCTGAGCCAATTAGCTCAGGTTGAGCGGGTTGAACATGACCACGAAAGCGAATGCTGTGGCTTTGGCGGTACTTTCTCGGTACGGATGCCAGATATTTCTGGGGCGATGGTGGCGGATAAAACCCAGTCTTTACTGGCCAGCGGCGCACAGCAAGTGGTCAGCGCCGACTGCGGTTGCTTAATGAATATCAATGGTTCTTTTGAGAAACAAAACATACCCTTGCTCGGTCAGCATCTGGCCAGTTTTCTATGGCAACGCACGCAGACTAAACAGGAGGCCAGCGTATGAACAGCCAACGCATTCACGCCGTTGATGTCACCGCGCGCAACCTTAAAGCCAACGCACGCTTGTCTTTAAAAGACCAACAGTTGCGTCACAATATGCGCAGCGCCATGGACTCGCTGATCAGCAAACGCATCATTTCGATGCCCGATGAAGATGAGCGCGAGAACCTGCGCGAGCTGGGTAATAAAGTCCGCGCACGCGCCTTATCCGAGCTGCCAGATCTACTCGAATTATTGGAAGCCAACTTAATCAAACAAGGCATTCAGGTGCATTGGGCCAGCAGCACAGATGAAGCCAATGCCATTGTTTTGAAGATCGCGCAAACCCGCAATGCCAAGCAGGTGATTAAAGGCAAATCCATGGTCAGTGAAGAAATGGCCATGAATGAGCACCTCACCGAGCACGGTATTGAGGCGCTTGAGTCGGATATGGGTGAGTACATTATTCAGTTGGACAATGAAAAACCCACGCACATTATTATGCCGGCCATTCATAAAAATGCTGAGCAAGTCGGTCGTTTATTCGAACACCGCTTAGCCCTGCCCTATACCAATGATGTTGACAGTTTGATTCAGTCTGCTCGCGGTATTTTGCGCGAGAAATTCTTTCATGCTGATATTGGTATTTCCGGCGTCAACTTTGCGGTCGCCGAAACCGGCACTTTGTTGTTGGTGGAAAACGAAGGTAACGGCCGTATGTCGACCACGGTGCCGCCGGTGCACATTGCTGTAACCGGTATTGAAAAAGTCGTCGCCAATTTACAAGACACTGTGCCGTTATTGTCGTTACTGACCCGCTCGGCGCTCGGTCAAGGCATCACCACCTATGTGAATATGATCTCGGCTCCGCGCCAGCCGGGCGAACTCGACGGCCCTGAAGAAGTGCATTTGGTCTTGCTGGACAACGGTCGCAGCCAAGCTTTTGCTGACAGTGAACTGCGCCAAACACTCAATTGCATCCGCTGCGGCGCCTGCATGAACCACTGCCCGGTTTATACACGCATTGGCGGTCAGGCCTATGGCACAGTGTACCCGGGCCCTATTGGTAAAATTATTTCACCGCATTTATTGGGTTTAGAAAACACTCCTGATCATCCATCGGCTTCATCACTCTGCGGTGCCTGTGGTGAGGTGTGTCCGGTGAAAATCCCGATCCCTGCGCTATTACGTCGCCTGCGTGAAGAGAACGTTAAATCACCGCAACAAGCCGGTCAGGTGATGGATGGACAAGGCAGCCGTTACTCTGCAAAAGAACGCCTATTGTGGAAAGGCTGGCAGTATTTCAATAGTCAGCCCTTGCTGTATAAAACCGGCACTTTTCTGGCCACGCGTTTGCGCGCTTTAACCCCGAAAAATCTTGGGCCCTGGACCCAACACCATAGCGCCCCGAAACCCGCTGCGCGTAGCTTGCATGAGTTAGCCAAAGCGCATTTGGAGAAGCAATCATGAGTGCTCGCGATACAATTTTAGCCCGCTTACGCCGCAGTCTCGAAGGCACCACGCCCATTGCCGATCCTTTCGACGCAACCTTAGTGGATGAGCCTTGGCGTTATACACCAGCAGAGCGCATCACCCGCCTGAAAGCCTTGATGAGCGCTGTACACAGTGAAGTGCTGCTGACAAACAGCCGCGAATGGCCGCAATTACTCACCGATATATTAGCTGCCCGGCAGATTAACACGCTGCTGCTTGCGCCCCATACAGTGCATGGCCAAGCCTTTAGCGCGCACTGCCAAACAACGGCAAACCCTGTGCAATTGTTGGCCTATGATCGCCCCATTGAAGAGTGGAAGCGCGAGTTGTTTGATGATGTTCCTGCCAGCTTTACCGGCACCCTGGCAGGTATTGCTGCGACTGGCACTTTGATTGTGCAGCCTAGTTCTGCTGAACCACGTTTAATGAGTTTAGTGCCGCCGCTGCATATCGCCTTACTCAATGCCAGTCAGATTTACGACAACCTGTATCAAGCGCAGCAACACTGGCCCAAACCCATGCCAAGTAATTTACTGCTGATTTCTGGCCCGTCGAAAACGGCAGATATTGAACAAGTGCTGGCGTACGGCGCACACGGCCCGAAAGATTTGATCGTTTTAATCGTGGAGGATGCATGAGCTTACCTGCCGCGTTTCTAAGCGCCATCGAGCAACAGATTCCGAGCGAGCGTTGTTTCTCTGATCCGTTGTCGATGCTGACCATGGGTACGGACGCAAGTTTTTATCGCCTGCTGCCAAAGCTGGTGGTTCGCGTTGAGTCAGAAGCCGAGGTGGCGTTTATTCTGCAACAGGCCTGCGCCCAGCAGGTAGCGGTGACCTTTCGCGCCGCCGGCACCAGCTTGTCAGGGCAAGCCATCAGCGATTCGGTGTTAATCGTTTTGGGTGATTGCTGGAATCACAAAGAGATTCTCGATAACGGCCAGCGTATTCGTTTGCAGCCGGGCGTCATAGGCGCCCATGCTAATCAAGCCTTAGCGCATTTACAGCGTAAAATCGGCCCCGATCCAGCCTCAATCAATGCGGCAAAAATTGGCGGCATTGTGGCCAATAACTCCAGTGGCATGTGCTGCGGCACCGCGCAAAACAGCTACCATACCTTATCGGCCATGCGCTTATTATTGGCCGATGGCAGCGTCGTTGACAGCGCCGATTTAGTCAGTGTCAGCCAGTTTCGCAACAGCCATCGCGAGCTTTTACAGCAGCTCGGTCAGTTAGCCGAAGAAACGCGTAATAACAGCGAACTGGCAGCAAAGATCAAACACAAATACCGCTTAAAAAACACCACCGGCCTGTCGCTGAATGCCTTAATTGACTTCACTGATCCGCTGGATATTCTCACCCATCTAATGGTCGGCTCCGAAGGCACGCTGGGCTTTATCAGCTCAGTCACCTACGACACCGTGCCGGACTACCCGCACAAAGCCACTGCCTTAGTGGTATTTCCCGATGTAGAAACCTGCTGCCAAGCCGTTGTCGTCTTGAAGCAACAAGCGGTGTCTGCAGTTGAACTATTGGACCGCCGCAGTTTACGCAGCGTGCAGCACATGGCTGGAATGCCCGATTGGATTGAACAACTCGGCAGTACAGCCTGCGCACTACTGATTGAGTCCCGCGCGGCCGACAAGCCACTGCTGGAGCAACAACTGCAGCAGATCAATCATGCCATTGCGCATTTGCCTAAAGAACAGCATATCGCGTTCAGCCAAGACCCTGCGGTGTACGAATTGCTGTGGCGGATGCGTAAAGATACTTTTCCTGCCGTCGGTGCGGTGCGTGAAAACGGCACCACGGTGATTATTGAAGACGTTACTTTTCCGCTGGAGCATCTGGCCGCAGGGGTTAATCGACTGCTCGCACTGTTGGATGAATATCACTATGACGAAGCGGTGTTATTTGGCCATGCGCTGGAAGGGAATTTGCACTTTGTCTTTACTCAGCGCTTTGATCAACCAGAGGAAGTCGCCCGCTACAGCGCCTTTATGCAGGCAGTCAGCCAACTCGTTGCAGTCGAGTTTGGCGGCTCACTCAAAGCCGAACACGGCACGGGGCGCAATATGGCGCCTTTTGTTGAGCTGGAATGGGGCAGCGCTGCCTATCAACTGATGTGGCGAATTAAACGCCTGCTCGACCCGCAAGGGATTTTAAATCCGGATGTGGTGCTCTCTGACGACCCTGAGATTCATCTAAAAAATCTTAAACCTATGCCAGAAGCCAATCCACTGATTAATAAGTGCATTGAGTGCGGCTTCTGCGAGCCGGTCTGTCCAGCGCACGGCCTAACTTTATCGCCACGGCAGCGCATTGTCGCTTGGCGGGATATTCAACAGAAACAACGCAACGGTATAGATACCACTGAGCTGGAACAGCGCTATCAGTATCACGGCATTGATACCTGCGCGGCCACAGGCTTGTGCGCGCAACGCTGTCCGGTCGGGATTAATACCGGCGACTTAGTGCGCGAGTTGCGCGCAGCCCAAGCCGCACATCCGCAAACCGCTCGACGCTTAACCCGCTCCTTTGCCCAAGCCGCACGCGTTGCCCGCTGGGCACTGACTGGCGCAGAATTAGCACGTAAAGTTCTGGGCGCACCACGCATGTATCGTTGGTCAGCAAAGCTGCACCAGCGTTTTACTCAAGTACCCGTGTATTTGCCAGCGACACCGCAGCCAGCCAAATTATCTGAGCCGAGCCAAACGTTAAGCGCAGCAGTCGACAAACCGCGCGTGGTGTATTTTACCTCCTGTGCTTCCCAAGTGATGGGTCCTGCTCATTTAGATGCCGAACAAACACCGCTGCGTGAGAAAACCCAACAGCTGCTGGAGAAAGCAGGTTTCCAAGTGGTTTACCCAGAAGGCATGGACGGCAGCTGCTGCGGCCAACCCTTTGCTTCTAAAGGTTATCCAGAGCAAGCAACAGATAAGCTCAATGAGCTGGCTTTGATGCTGTTACGCGCCAGCCGCAATGGTCAGGATCCGATTTATTCCGATACCAGTCCTTGCACCCTACGCTTACTCAAAGACCTAAATGACCCGCGGTTAAACATCTACGACTCGGTACGTTTTCTACAAGAAGAAGTACTGCCACGGGTAGATATTCAGCCACTGCCAAGCAAAATCGCCGTGCATATCACCTGCAGCACTCAGCACCTTAATCAAGCGGATAACTTTCTAGCGATTGCCAAACAATGCGCTGCAGAAGTTGTCGTGCCAGAAGGGATTCATTGCTGCGGCTTTGCCGGCGATAAAGGTTTTACGTTACCTGAGCTTAACCAACACGCCCTGCGCGACTTAGCGGTGCAAGTGGACAGCTGCAGCGCTGGCTTCTCCAGCAGCCGCACCTGCGAAATAGGCCTAAGCAGTTATAGCAACCTCAGCTACCAGCACTTGGTGTACTTAGTGGATAAAGTCAGCAGCGCTAAAGCTTGAAATAAGATAGCGCTCGCAAGCTTAAGCTAAAAACCAAGCTTGCGATGTGCTAATACTTTTCAGCCAGAGCAATGGCCTGCTGCACTTGCTCGGTAAACTCCGAGCTCCCATGATAGGTAAGAACCAGCGTTTCAATGGCGCGGGTCATGGCCACATAAAGCAAACGCGCCTCGTTTTCTAAGTTGCTTTTCTTATTTGGCATTTGATTGAGATGAGGAATAAATACGCTGTCAAACTCCAAACCTTTACTGGAAGCCATGCTGACCACCTTCACGCTAGGCACATCACTGTAGAGCTGCATTTTATTGCTTTCTTTACTGGTGCTGACAAAAGCAATGCCTAATCCTGCTAAGGCCTTTTCTAAGTTTTTAGTCTGAAGGTTGTGCCGGTATAAAATGGCTATTTTGTCAGCACAGACACCTTGTTGAATCTGTTGAGCAATGCGTTCAGCGATATAATTCGCCTCAGCTTCTGCAGTCGCAAAGCACTGCAACTCAGGCATATCACCGCGTCGGCCAGCACTATCAGGACTCAAAGTGGGGATCAGGTCTTCCTGTTGCTCAGCAGTTTCAGTAAAAATAGAGCGGGCAAAATGTTTCGCAACCATCAGTATTTCTAGGGTGTTACGGTAATTAGTGCGCAATACTGTGGTGCGGCCACGGGCTTGAATGCCCACACTGGAAAAAGTGAAACCCAGGGTCTTTTTATTTTTATAAATCGACTGTGCATCATCGTAAAGTACCAGCAAAGAATCACTCTCTGGGTCCAGTAGTGGCACCACGACTTTAAACCAGTCCGCCTCAAAATCATGAGCCTCATCAATCAGAATCGCCGCATATTGGTGATGATCAATTTTACCCGCCGCCACTGCATCGATAGTGCTGCTCACTTGACGCTGATAAGCCGGTGCCGATCCTTCTGCTATTTTAACTTGATGACGCTCTAATAACTTTTTGCACCAGCCATGAAAATGTACAACTTCAACCTTATCAGTAGCTTGGCCGTGCTGAATGACTTGCTGTAAACGACTGGCTAAGGATTTGTTGTAGCACAGCACCAATACAGGCTTTGTTGCCAGCGCAGCTAAATACTGACTGCGATAACCCAATATCATGGTTTTGCCACTGCCGGCGACACCATGAATCACTCGATGCCCGCGACCTAGCGAGCGTGCTAGCTGCTCTTGCTGCAAATCCATAACCTTCACCAGAGAAGGCAGCGGCGCTTGCTCTTCGCTGAGCAAACCAAACTGCCCGCTCTCGGTGTTGATGCGCACTTCTGGGTGCAAATGATAACGGACACGGTCCACCTGCTCTGGGCGCAACTGGCAAGGGAACACCTGATGAAACATATTCCATAAGCGCTGCTGAAACATTTCTGGCGAGGTCGACTCAAGCATCTCATCTTGACAGATGACCCGATCCGCATCGAGCGCACGACCCAACTGCTGCTCATCAAACATCTTTCGGGTGATATTACTCAGCACCACACCCCAACCATAAGGCATGATGAGCTTGCCCTTATATTGGCCAGCTGTTTGCTGCAGCAGCCGGTCTTTTTCCAGCAACACGGCTGCCTCTAAGGCATAAATACGTGCTTGCGTCAGTGGGTTTTTATCAGTGACCAAATCGCCATTGACCTTCAGTTTAACCTGCCCTAGATCTAACGAGTCGATGGTATCTATATGCCAATCTTTGACTTCTAAAATTAACAAGCCACGTCCTGGGTGCAGCACCATAAAGTCAGGCTGCAAAGCTTTAGGTCCAACGGGCACATTAAACCAACATAGGTAATCATTCCCAAGCTTTTTATCTAAACGCTCGGCAAAGCGTCGCTCACCATTAGTATCAAATACACATGCACTACGTGCTGGAAAAAATAACGCCATTCACCTTCGCCTTAACTGCAAATATCCATTTTAGAAGCGCCTAAGATTAATACTTATATAAATTATCTCAAGCCGAACAGTCCACGCTGCTCTGTCTAGCAATCGAATCCTAATAGCCGTCGCGTTACAACTCGTCGTACCAACGTCCATCTGTGCTTACTATGTCGTACCCAACGTTTTAATTAACGCCCGCTACTCAGCCTACAAAATACAACAGCGTATAAAACCCGGCCAAACTGACCAGCACCGACAGCAACATATTTTTAATCACCCAAGCGCAGCCAATACTAAACAATGCGGCATAGGTGTAAGGGCTGCTGGACAAGCCGTTTAAGCCGCTATCACCGAGCAAAATGGGTCCGCAAATTGCGGTCAATAAACACGGTGCAGAATACTGCAAGGCTTGGCGAATAAAGCTTGGTAAGCGAATGGGTAAACGCGGCTCTAATAACACATAACGATTTAACAACACGATGCCGGCCAGCACAAAAATCAGCAACCAAGTCATAGTGTTTCACCGCGCCAGCGCGCTACGACCACAGCGCAGAGCATCCCCAATAAGCCGGCAATAACAATGGCCCCCGCTACCGCAAAACTGTTGAGTAGCAAAGATAAAACCAGCGAAACCACCACCCCTACTAAACTGCTTAAGCGTTTAATCATCGGCACAACAATGGCAATAAAAGTTGCCACGATGGAAAAGTCTAAATGGTAATCAGCCAGATTAGGCACCGAAGCCGCCAGCACCACACCTATCGCGGTAAAGCCGATCCAAGCTAAATAAAAGCATAAGCCTGCACCCATTAAATAGGCAAAATCGTATGACTTTTTACCCACACTTAAGGCAAATAATTCATCAGTGAGCAAAAAGGCCACGGGCAGGCGTTTTTTAAACGGCAAACTGGACACATGCTCACGCAAAATCAACGCATAGAGCAAATGCTGCGCGGTAATCACTAAAATAGTTAAACAAATGGCAATAAAACCGCTGCCAGCAGCCACCATACTGATGGTCACCAGTTGTGCCGCACCGGCAAAGACAAACACCGACAAGCCCATACTTTGTAATGGCGTAAAGCCTTGGCTCACCGCCATTGAGCCAGCCAGCACCCCCCAAGGCAAGACTGCCAAGCACAAGGGAATAATATGCAAAGTACCCAGCCAAAAACGCTGTCGACTTGATGAGGTTTGATCATTCATAAACAACAACTGCAGAAAAATTAAGACGCTGAGTCTAACGCAAAACTAAGCAGTGGCGCAGGGCTGTCCTGTAATCAATGCCGGTGTTTAAAATAGACGGCTGATTTATTCAGCAAGCTGCAAAGCAGCCGTATTAGTTTCACAAGCGCGCCAAGATCACCCAAAAGCTCAAATCCAAACTTATTAACACCATCAGTCAAACACTAGCGCCAAGGCTTTTGGGCCAAGAAAATAGTATGCCGACTGCCTTTGCCCGGTCGCGCCCGTACAGTACGCACAGTAACAATGAAACCGGCCTTTTTCAGCTGAATGGGAAATAAGACATCAGCGCCAGCAGACCACACTGCCAGCATTCCTTCAGGACGTAAGCTGTTATACAAAGCCTCTAGACCACGGCTGGAATACAACCAGTTATTATTGCTGTGGGTAATGCCTTCTGGACCGTTATCCACATCCAACAAAATGGCATCAAAGTCTGGCTGCTCCAGTTTGATTAACTCAGCAATATCGCCCACACGAACCTTACAACGTTCATCGCTCAAAGGACGACCTGCACATTCGCCCAGCGGGCCCTGATTCCACTCCACCACTTCTGGAATCAGCTCTGCTACCGTCACTTGCGAATTGGCATTCACACTGGCCAATGCTGCGGCCAAGGTATAGCCCATCCCCAAACCACCAACTAAAACCTTGGCTTGATCTTTTTCTTTAATATGCGCACAGCCAAGCTTGGCCAATTCTTCTTCAGAATTATACAGGCGGCTATTCATCAACTCGCCACGCACGCCAGACAAACGAATTGAGAACTCATCCTCGCGGCGAAATAGCGTTAACTCACCGCCATTGTTAGGAATAATGGCGGTGGCAAGCTTGCTTAATGGCTTCATGCTGTCTCTTTGTGGGCTATGTAATTTTTGAGGATCGCACTGTAGATCTATTTACCCACAGAAGCTACAAGGATTCACAGCCCACAGCTGTTATTGGCAGTGCCCAACAGGTTTTTCTGCAATAACACGAGCAACAGGGCGCAGCACAATGCATTACGCCATGTACGTTTGCTGCTACCGTACTTTGTAGAGCCAATCTTCAGTTAAGAACTTCTCAGCAACCAATGCCTTGGCGCTGGCCAATTCCTCAGGTAAATAATCGCCCGTTTGCGCTTGGTGACGCTGAGCAAAATGCTGGGTAAAAGCCTCGATAATCGCATCACGACTTAAGCCTGTTTGGCTGCGCATCGGATCAACGCGTTTTTTCGCGCTGGTGGTGCCTTTATCTGAGAGCTTTTCACGGCCTGTGCGTAACACCTGCAGCATTTTGTCGGCGTCAATGTCATACGCGAGAGTGGCATGATGCACCAAGACTCCAGTACCAAAACGCTTTTGCGCCGCACCACCGATTTTACCTTGCTGTGATGCAATGTCGTTTAACGGCTGATAATGCGCTTTGATCCCCACCTCAGCTAAGGCTTCGAGCACCCAAGTGTCTAAAAACTTATAGGACTGCTCAATGCTCATACCATCAACAATGGAAGTTGGCACCGTTAATGAATAGGTAATACAGTTGCCCGGCTCCATAAACATTGCTCCGCCACCGGTAATGCGGCGCACCACTGCGACATTAGCGGCCTTGGCTGCAACCATATCCACTTCATTTTTGACCGACTGAAAATAACCAATTACCACCACCGAGTCATCCCAGTCCCAAAAACGTAACGTCGGCCCACGCACGCCTTGCGCCACAGACTGAGCCAGCACATCATCTAACGCCACGTGCATCGCTGCCGGTAAAGTCACAGGTGGAATCAAGGTGAACTGGTGATCCAACCAACTGCTGGCTTTACCTAAGGCTCGGCGCACAGCAATGGCCACGGCTTCGGCGGAGAAACCAAACATCATGACATTCTCATCCAACGCCGCAGTCACCGCCGCCGCTAATTGTTGCTGACTGGCGGTGCTGGGCAAACCCACTAACGCTTGGTTAATTAGATCTAACGCCGTGTCAGGCTCTAAGAAAAAATCACCGGAAATACTCACCTGAGTTAAGCAATCGTCTTGCACCGCAACATCGGCCACCACTAGCTTGCCGCCAGGCACTTTATATTCACCATGCATTTTTTCACCCTACGAAATTAAATTTACATATTGAGAACTGATCTCATTCTAAGAGCCTGCCCCAGACCAAGCAAGGCTTTAAACGCGGCCTCGGCAACGTCCTCCTTAGCCGCTCAGCAATTGTTTGAGCAGCAACAGCACTAATAAATGCCCAGGGTAAAACCAGTAGAAAAACCACTTCATGCGCGGCAACTGCCTATCGCGGTAAAACTGTAGCGACAACCAGATGACCGGTACCGCAAGCAGTGCTGCCAAGCTCTCATTTAGCAGGCACAGCAATACAGCAAGCAATGACAAAGCACTATAAAGACTCACGCGCTCGCAGTGACTGGCAGTTACAGATAAACGCCAAATCACCACAACCAGAGCCGGCCCAAGCCAGACATAATCCACCATACTGCCTGCGCCAATAAAAAACAGCAGCGCAGCCAAACGCACAGCAATGACAAAACGCTGAGGCACAGGTACGGCCAGCAGATAAACAGTTGCGCAGGCCACCAGCAAGGTAAATAAAATATTCAGCGGCCACCAGTACCACAAGCCGGCATCAAGGATGTTATACAGCGGTGTTGCCAAAAGCCCAAACAGCAACAGCCGCAGCATAATCTTGGGTATTTTCGCTACTGGCACTCTGGCTAAGTTATAGCCCAAGACAAACACAAACAACGGCAGCGCCAGCCGACCGATTTCATACAACAGCGGGCTGTATTCAGCTTTAACAAAACTGTTGTAGTGATCAAGCAGCATCGCGGCAATGCCGATATATTTGATGGCGGTTAGAGCCGCATTAGAAACCCTCAAGTGCACGCATCCAAAAACCCCCCTCATTCAGCCAACGGAAAAACCACCAACTCATCGCCCAGCTGCCAGGGCGGGTACTTATGCATAATTTGCACAAAGACGGGGTGCTGCAACCAATCCTTTAACCACTGCTGTAGATGTGGATACGGCAGGCGATAAAACGCTTCTCGATCAACATGGGCAAACTGACGCACAAAGGGCATGATGCCGATATCCGCCATACTGATGTGGGCACCCAGCAAGTAGGTGTTTTGCGCCAGCAGGTTGTCTAACACCTGCAAAAACACTTCACCCTTTTTTCGATACTCAAGCTGAGTGAACTCTGGATGACGGTCAGCGTATTTATAGCGATCCAGCCAGTGCTTAAACTCATTATCGTTCTGCTCGATCAATGCCTGTGCGCCAGCTACATCAGTTTTTAACACGCCATGTGGGTCGCTCTGCTGCAGCGCCCACTCAAGAATTTCACGGCTTTCTTCGATAACCTGGCGCGGCGCATCTCCCACTGCAGGCAGTTGCAGCACTGGCACAGTGCCCTTGGGGCTGATCGCCAACATCTGCGCAGGTTTGTTTCTCAGCACAATTTCGCGCAGCTCCACTTGCAGTCCGGCAAACACAAGACCGAGCCGAGCGCGCATGGCGTATGGGCAGCGGCGAAAGGAGTACAAACGAGGCAGTGCGACAGTCATAGCGTGCTTCCTAGCTGAATTAAAGGACGCACAGACTATAGCGGATTTTATTCTGTCTTGGGCAAGTCGCCCGCAGGACTACAACTGCCCGCAGCGGCACACAGTTTTCGCACCGCGCAGCACGGCGTACTTATTTACAACGCACGGTACCGAAAGAATCTGTACGGCATGTGGAGCCGTCACTGCCACGAGTGGTACCAAAAGAGTCAGTGCGCCATGAATTGCCCTGATTGTCTCGGGTAGTGCCAAATGAATCCGTACGGTATGTGCTGCCATCACTACCACGGGTCGTACCAAAGGAGTCGGTGCGCCATGAGTTGCCTCGGTTGTCTCGGGTAGTGCCAAACGAGTCCGTGCGGTATGTAGTGCCGTCATTGCACCTTGTGGTCCCAAAGGAATCCGTGCGACAGGTGCGCTCAGCAAAAGCCCAAGGCATGCCGAGAATAAAGGCCAACACAACCACAGCAGCTTTTATTTTCATAACGAACTCCTTAGACGTTGTAGTGCAGCGAGCTTGGCAGTTAGACGCTGCATGCGGTTTTGCATTGTCAGCCAAGCCAGTAAACTAAGCCTGCAAGTTCAGCTGCGAATCACTTTTAAACTCAGCAGCAACATTTTGATATTGCGCAGTCGCTACTTTACCCTTTGCACTGTTTTGCTGCGCAACTTCATCAACAGCATCAAGCTCTGGCTCAGCATCATTATCCACGCTGGCTTGCTCAGCGCGGGCTTCGGCTTCCATTTGCGCGGCTTTAGCAGCTACCGCACGGTCTTGACCTGAAGGCTCTGCGGGCGCGAGCGCGGCGGCACGAATAATTTGCGCTCTGCGAATGGTATCTTCTGGATTATTACCGCTTGACGTATCAATCTTCACCTCACCACCAATGGCATAACTGGCGCCATCAGGCCCGCGCTGATAGGTAAAGGTCGCACCAGAGGTGGCCAAACCACCAGCAGCAGCCAAGTGCGCCATCTCATGGGCACGCACTTCACGATCGCGGGCTTTGAGTTCTTGCAACTCTTTCATTTGCTCAGGAGCTAGTGTTGCTGCGGTTACAACTGAAGTTTTGTCGTCAGCGGACTGCTCTGCTACGCCCTGCTCAGAGCGGCGCGTATAACTGTGCGCGGCAAAAGAATGGCCAACTGATGAAATATTCATAGCAGCCCTCCAAGAGTGATGGTTTTAGTCTAGATAGTATGCCGTTAGTGCCAACTCTGATCCAGCTGCATCAGCAATGACTGAATACGCACCTGCAGCCCTAGCCAGTTCGTGTGGCGATCACTTTAAGACCCAGTGCGATCATTGCCCCGCCTAAAATGCGCTCAAGCCAATGGCCACACTTTTTGAATTGTGCGTTTACCGCAGGTCGAGATAAAAGCATCACCACCGTGGAAAACCAAGCCAATTGAATCAGCATCATCCAGCCACCGTAGATGGCGAGTTGATACAGTGGCATGTCGGGTGAAAGCACCACAGTAAACAGCGATACAAAATAGATGGGCGCCTTGGGATTCAATGCATTACACAGAAAACCCACACCAATACCTTTACGCGCCGAGTACTTCACAGCAGTTTGCGCAACCAGCTCTTGTCCGCTTGTCGGCCTAGAGCGCAAGCCTTGAACGCCCAAATACAGCAAGTAGCCACCACCCAATATTTTTATCACCCACAATGCATTCGCGGAGTTGGCTATCACCGTAGCCAAGCCTAGTGACGAATACACAATGTGAATTGCCAGACCAAGAGCAATGCCGATACTGCACATTAACCCGGCCTTTTTTCCATTGGATAACGTTTGTTGCGACACTAAAACAAAATCAGGCCCAGGCGACGCCGCAGCCAAAAGATGGATTGACGTAATAACGATGAGCCCTTGTAATAAGTCCAATCTTAACCCCTAGTTGGCACGTCGAGCGCTGCAACAATCTGGCCAATAACAGTCTGGCCATAACGCACTAGCGCCCTTGGCGTTGCCCTAATACCTGTTCTAAAACTCACGCTAACGACCTGAGCATCTAAACGACTTATATATTGCACTTTTGATGTACTCATACAAAACTTAACAATGACTTTAGCCTTGTACAGTAGTGGTAAAATTGTCTGGCTGCAGCTTACTAAATTTTCACCGACAAACCCATTGAGGCAAATCGGCTAGCCATTAATCCCGCACTGCGCGCTCGGCAGCAACCGCCTCAGCCCCCGTTTAGCCAAGCAAACACTGGCCTTGAGCTGATCATGATCTTTACTCATGTAGCAGCTGAAATAAGATCATTTCTATTCATGTCAGCATCCACGTATAAATGTATCCATTCTCAACTCTAGACTGCTAGAGCAACTATTAATGAGCCATAAACAAGAACAAGCGCTACAGACTGTCGACCAGGAACGTCAATAACGTCCAGCATCAACAAGCTTGCCTTCAGGTTTTATCGCACGATTTGGATACCAGAGCACCATGACTAACGACTTTGTATTTGCTATCAACAGCATTGCTTTTGATGAAAACTACCGCCCTTCGGACAACACGCGAGCCACGACTAACTTTGCCAACTTAGCCAGAGGTGAAAGTCGTCAGCAAAACTTGCGCAATACCTTAACGATGATCAACAACCGCTTTAACGCTTTAGCGCATTGGGACAATCCCAAAGGCGACCGCTACACTGTTGAACTAGAAATCATTTCAGTGGACATGAAAATTGATCATCAAGGCACTGAAAGCAGTTTCCCAGCAATTGAAGTCTTAAAAACCACTATTGTTGATCACCAGACCAACAAACGTATTGATGGCATGATCGGTAATAACTTTTCTTCGTATGTGCGCGATTATGACTTTAGCGTACTGCTTAGAGAGCATAATCAAGGCAAGACTGAGTTTAGTATTCCGGCTGATTTTGGCGAGCTGCATGGCAATATCTTTAAAAGCTTTGTTAATTCAGAAACTTACCAAGAACACTTTACTAAGCTGCCAGTGACCTGCCTCAGCGTTTCAGATAACAAGGTGTATCACAGAACCGGCAATGAGCATCCGATCCTTGGCCTGGAATACGAGCCCAATGAGCCCTCGTTAACTGAGCAATATTTCAAAAAAATGGGCTTACACGTGCGCTACTTTATGCCGCCCAACAGCGTTGCGCCTCTGGCGTTCTACTTCTTTGGTGATTTGCTCAATGATTACAGCAATCTGGAACTGATCAGCACCATTAGCACCATGGAGTCTTTTCAGAGAATTTACCGCCCAGAGATTTATAATGCCAACGCCGCTGCTGGCCACTGCTACCAACCCAGCTTGAGCAACCAAGATCACTCACTCACGCAAATCGTCTATGATCGCGAAGAACGTAACGCGCTAGCACTTGAGCAAGGTAAATTTACCCAAGAGCACTTTATCAAGCCCTACCAAGCCCTACTTGAGCAATGGTCGGCTAAATACGCTGCCTGAATTTGCGTTTAATCACCTACAAGAATTGAAAGAAGCGCTGAATAATGTGGCCCAGATTCCCTAGGTACTTATTCAGCGCTTTATTAATACGGAATCGACTATGAGCATTTTACTACCCACATCCACCGCTGGCAGCTTGCCCAAACCTTCTTGGCTGGCCGAGCCAGAGACCATTTGGTCGGCTTGGCGCTTAGAGGGCGAGGCCTTAATTGAAGGTAAGCAGGATGCTTTACGGGTCTGGCTGCACGAGCAGCAACAAGCAGGCATTGATATCGTCAGTGATGGCGAGCAAACCCGTCAGCACTTTGTCACCACCTTTATTGAGCACCTCGATGGCGTTGATTTCACCCAACGTGAAACAGTTAAAATCCGTGACCGCTACGATGCCAGCGTGCCAACTGTAGTGGGCGCTGTGAGCCGCAAAAACCCAGTCTTTGTTGACGATGCCAAATTTTTGCGCCAGAACACCACGCAACCGATTAAATGGGCACTGCCCGGCCCAATGACCATGGTCGATACCCTGTATGACGCCCATTACAAAAGCCGCGAGCAATTGGCCTGGGAGTTTGCCGTGATCCTCAATCAGGAAGCCCGTGAGCTCGAAGCCGCAGGCGTGGATATTATCCAGTTTGATGAGCCATCATTTAACGTGTTTTTTGATGAAGTGAATGACTGGGGTATTGCCGCGCTAGAAAGAGCCGTAGAAGGTCTGAACTGTGAAACCGCCGTGCATATTTGCTATGGCTACGGCATTAAAGCCAATACCGATTGGAAAAAGACCTTAGGCTCTGAGTGGCGTCAGTACGAAGAGGTTTTTCCTAAGCTGCAACAATCCAGCTTGGATATTATCTCCCTCGAATGCCAAAACTCCCATGTACCCATCGATCTGCTTGAGCTGATCCGCGGTAAAAAAATCATGCTTGGCGCTATTGATGTGGCCACCAATACCATTGAAACCCCAGAAGAAGTCGCCGCTACGCTGCGCAAAGCCCTGCAATTTGTCGATGTGGACAAGCTCTACCCATCCACCAACTGCGGCATGGCGCCTTTAGCGCGCGAAGTCGCCCGCGGCAAGCTCAATGCTTTAAGCGCCGGTGCTGAAATTATTCGCCGTGAGCTGAAAGCTTAAGCAACCTACAGCGGCTGTGCTAGTACCGGTGGTCGCATGTAAATGCGGGCCAGCGGTGTGTAAATGCGGGCCAGCGGCCCCCGCTCCTAGGTAGCAACCTATAACAAGATTCTGGGCTATGTGCGACATGGATTGTTTCACTGAGCTCGCCAAGACAACTTAGATCAGCATTCCTTTAAACAGCTACCTCTAGGCTGATCGCTTTTATGCAAGACCACCTCAGAGTGTAAAAAATCTGCCGCATCGGCTGAGCCTTGTACCTTAATGGCGCTACGCTCAAGCATCTCCGTTTCAAACTCGCTTAACACTCGACTGCGCAGGCCCGCCTCGCGCCAGTTTGAGTGCAAGCAACACCCTCTAGTGATCATGCGGGCCAACGACAATGCATCTAACAATGCTTGGTTAGCCCCTTGGCCTTTAAACGGGCTCATGGGATGTGCCGCATCGCCCAGCAAAGTGACCGGCCCTATATCCGTTAATGCATCTGCACTCAATACAGCCCTGTCATACACTGGATAACCCGACACTAAAGCTGCAGGCGTGGCTGCTAAAATCTGTGGAATAGGCAAGTGCCAGCGCGCGCGTTTACAAGCTTCTGCTTTGAGCGCCTCAGCCCCTGCAGCACTTAAGGCTTGAGCAGCGCTTTCTAGCATCGGGAAGCTCAACTGCCACATCACCGAGTCGGTATCAAACGGCATGATATAAATGCGCTCGTGGCCATTGGCGGTTTGGAATACGGTGGCAGAGTCGAGCAAATCACTGTCGATCTCGCTGAGCGCACTTAATGGACAAATGCCCAAAATAGCGATGCAATCAAGATAATGTAATGAACTGTTGTCATGCCCCAGAACTAACTTACGCACCGCACTGCGAATGCCATCAGCACCCACCACTAAATCTGCGTTGGCAGTTTTTGTCTGACCATCGACCATAAAACTTAACTCGACCCCAGCTGGGGTTGTCTTAAGATTTACCAGTTGATGCCCCCACTGTATTGCCTCATGCGGCCGCGGATGAGCCGCCAATTGCTGCAGTAACGCGAGGCGCAAGGACTGACGGGCAATATGTACATTGGTGCGCTTAGGTGCTTTATTGCCATCGGCATGCCGCCAGTTTCTTACGCCCCACTCGCCAAGTACTTTGCCGTCAGTGCTGTGCACCACATGACGCGTCGAGATGATACCTTGGTCAAGCGTGAACAGACCTAAGCCTTCGATGGCCTTGCTTGCTTGTTGCAAAGTGAGGCCATAGCCCTGAGAGCGCGCAGCAAAATCGCGATCACGCTCATACAGAGTAAATGGAATACCACGGTGCAAACAGGCGACCGCCAATGCCACACCACCAATCCCACCACCAATAATGGCGACATTTGGATAGTTTTCAGTGTCCGCAACTGGCGGGTGAGTGGCCGCGCGCAAGCCCGATCCAAGGCAGCTCGGACAAGCAGACAAGTGTGCCTTTGGTCGTTCTGGCGCAATACCGCCATGCTGGGCAAACTGCAACAAGGCGGCCTGATAGCTCAACTTGGCTTTTTTGCGGATTTTCTGACGAATCCGCCCACGTCCTTGGCATTTAAAGCAAAGTGCCCAACTGGGCTGTATGTCATGAGTTAAGCTAATGTGCGCCAACCCTGAACTCACCCCGCTCAAGCAAGGTGAGCCCTAATTATCAATGGTTTAAAGGGGGTAAAAACAAGGAGTAAACATAATTTTAAGACTTATCTAGACTGCTACGAGCCTCAAAAAAGGTGCGTATTTTAACTCATGTAGTTTTAAATAGATGCTCTTTACCAACTCTGCAAGTAATTTACGCACAACCAATCATTACACTAACACTGCACTGCCACGCGCTTTTAAACTCGCCCTATGTGGTTGAAAACACACTAATTAAGGGAGTAGCTCTTTAGCCAGATCCTGCCACCCGCAACCAACTTCAACACGAATATCTTTTGCGGTCACCGGCTCTTTACAACAGGAGCATACAGTAACAGGCTGCATGACTTGGCCGCATTTTTTATGCACGTGAACTATTGGGGCGCCGCGTTCATCGACCATGTGCTTATCACCCCAATGTACCAAAGCCAAGATAACTGGGTGCAGCTCCAGTCCTTTCTCTGTTAGCCGATACTCTTCCCGTATAGGTTTCTGTTGATACGGCGTTTTGTACAGAACACCGCTATCAACCAGCTTCTTGAGGCGGTCAGCCAATACATGCCGGGTAATTCCCAAGCTTTTCTCAAGGGCATCGAAACGCCGTATGCCCAAAAAGCAATCACGCAGGATCACTAACGTCCACCTATCTCCTACCACCGATATCGTTCTAGCCAACGAACATGGCTGCTTATCCAATTCATCCCAGCGCATAAATCACACACTCCTAGACATTCCTGTAAGAACAGCTTGACAGGTTCTAAAAAGGAACCAACTCTACACAAGCTCCAAAATAGAACTCAGGAGAAAGGTATGAAAGAATCCAAAAAAAGACCACGTGTAGCGGTTATTATCGGCGCTGGCGATGCGACCGGTGGGGCAATTGCTCGACGATTTTCTCGAGAAGGTTACGTCACCGTGGTCATCCGCAGACGCCTGGAAGCTCTAGCCCCACTGGTAGAAATCATTCAGGCAGAAGGCGGGCAAGTTCACGGATTTGGTTGCGATGCCCGTGACGAGAAAGCGATGATCGAGCTATTCAAGCACGTAGAGGATCAGATCGGAGACATCGAAGTTGTAGTCTTCAATATCGGCGCCAACGTCCGTTTTTCCATTACTGAGACCACCGAACGTGTGTACAGAAAAGTTTGGGAAATGGCCGCACTAGCCGGTTTCTTGACCGGTCGTGAAGCGGCCAAGGCCATGCTACCGCGCAACAGAGGCACCATTATATTCACCGGTGCCACCGCATCACTTCGCGGAAGCAGCGGCTTCTGCGCATTTTCAGGAGCAAAGTTCGCGCTGCGCGCCCTAGCACAGAGCATGGCCAGAGAGCTCGGCCCCAAAGGTATACACGTTGCTCACCCCATTATTGACGGTGCGATTGATACTGACTTTATCCGTGAAAACTTCCCAGACATGTATGCCCGAAAGGAACAAGACGGTATCCTGAACCCCGAGCATATCGCCGAGCAATACTGGCAAATCCATTGTCAGCCGCGAGACGCGTGGACCCACGAACTGGATTTACGCCCCTGGATAGAAACTTTCTGACAAGGACAAAACCATGAACAAAACCATCGACGTATATTTCGACGTAGGCAGTCCTGCCAGCTACCTTGCCTGGACACAGTTGCCTACTCTCGCAGAACGAAACAACGCCAGTATCAACTGGAAGCCCATATTACTAGGCGGCGTGTTCAAAGCGACTGGCAACCAGTCCCCGATCACAATCCCCGCCAAAGGACGCTACACAGCAATCGACCTTATGCGCTTTGCAAAAAAGTATGACGTTAAGTTCGAATTCAATCCGCACTTTCCGATCAATACCCTGCAACTGATGCGCGGAGCCACAGGCTATCTACAGAGTCCACGCTTTGGGGATTACCTCACCGCGATTTTCACTGCGCTTTGGGTGGACAAGAAAAACTTGAACGATCTAGAGGTTGTCTCGCAAGTGCTAACTGATGCAGGATTTGACCCAGTCGAAGTACTGGAACTCAGTAATACTCCGGAGGTGAAGGAACAACTCAAAAAAACCACAGAGGAAGCCGTTTCCCGAGGTGTTTTTGGCGCACCCACTTGTTTCGTAGCGAGCGAAATGTTCTTTGGGCAGGATCGGCTTGACTGGGTAGAAAGAGCGTTGCTTTAACGCAATAAGGTTCCCACCAGCTTACGCCTGGTGGGGCACATGCCCAATTTACCGCTCGAGCCAACACTCTTACATCAATATAAACCTCTAAACATTGAAGTCTTTAGCTGTAAAATACAGCTATTCCTTTAACTGCTACTCATGCATGTCGCTTATTTTCAAGCTGGATACTCGCTATCACTTAACTCTCCGCCAGCGCGGCGGCTTCTTCCACATTCACCGTTACCAAGCGTGAGCAGCCAGGTTCGTGCATAGTGACGCCCAGTAACTGGTCGGCCATTTCCATGGCGATTTTGTTGTGGGTGATGTAAATAAACTGCACTTTCTCCGACATTTCTTTAACCAAACGTGAGTAACGCACCACGTTGGCGTCATCCAGTGGCGCGTCGACTTCATCGAGCATGCAAAAAGGTGCGGGATTGAGCTGGAAGATGGCAAACACTAACGCCAGTGCCGTCAGGGCTTTTTCGCCGCCGGAGAGTAAATGAATGGTGCTGTTTTTCTTACCCGGTGGCCGCGCCATAATCGCCACACCGGTGCTGAGCAAGTCATCGCCGGTCATTTCTAAACTGGCGTGACCGCCGCCAAAGACTTTCGGGAACAGCTCTTGTAAACCGCTATTGATCAGATCAAAGGTTTCTTTAAAGCGGTTACGGGTTTCGCGATCGATTTTACGGATCACGTTTTCCAGCGTATCCAAAGCCTCCACCAGATCATCGTTTTGCGCATCTAAGTAGGTTTTACGCTCCGATTGCTGGCGGTACTCGTCAATGGCAGCAAGGTTAATCGCGCCCAAACGCTCAATACGTGTGGCCACCGCGCTCAATTGCTGCTCCCAAACACTGATCTGCGCACCTGCCGGTAAGTGTTCGAGTAACTGATGCACATCCAGCTGCACCGCTTGTAATTGCTGGTTAAAGGTCTCTTTTTGCACCGTTAAGGTCTGCAAAGTGAGGCGCTGTTGTTCCAACTGTTCGCGCACGCCCTGCGCTCGCTGTTCGGCTTGGCTGCGCAGTTTCTCTGCCTCACGCATCTGCGTGTCAGCTTCTTCTAGGGCGGTGCGCGCGGCGCGCAATTCATCGTCAATGGCTAAACGTGTGTGCAGTAATTCCTCCAACTGCGCACGCAACTCATCAATCGGTGACTCACCTTCCTCAAGGTTTAAGTTCAGCTGTTCACGGCGCTGATTGGCCTGCGCGCACTGTTGCTCTAAACGCTGCAGGGCTTGTTCAGTTGAGCGCTGCTGAGTGGTCAAGGTGCTGATGCGCAGCGCCAGCTGATGCTGAGTGTTTTTATCCTGCCGCGCCTGCTGGCGTAACTGTTCAAACTGACTGCGCAACTGCCCTTGCTCGGCTTGCAGCTGTTGTTGTTGCTGTTCGGCGTTGGCCATGGCATCCAGTGCATCTTGCAATAACAGCCGCGCTTCGCCGATCTGTTCGCCTTCAAACTGTTGTTGTTCTGTCACTTCTTCCAGTTCGGCAGCGATGGCGCTGCGGCGTAATTGCAGCTGTTCAACCCGCGCAACTTTGGCTGCGAGCTGGCTTTTTAATTCACTTAAGGTTCGATGTGCGCTCTGCTCATCTCGGCGTAATTGTTCGCTCTGCTCTTGCACGGTTTGCCGTGTGTGCTGCAGCGCTTGCAGTTGTTCTTCTAAGTGCAATTGCTGCTCTTCCAGCTCGGCGACGCTTAATAATAAAGCGTCCAATTCTTGCGCACGGGCCAGCACGCCGCTGCCTTGCTCATCCCCGCGCTGCACAGTAAGAAAGTGCGCCGCCAACCAATAGCCATCCTGACTGACCACGCTTTCACCGCTGTTTAGCTGTGGGCGCAGCTGCAATGCTTCATCCAAAGTGTGCACGGCATACACCTGCGCCAGCCAGGGCGACACATCCAACGCGGCTGACACCACTTTACTGAGCAAACTGTTTTTTACCGGCGCAACGCCTGCGCTGTTGCTAACTAAACGCAAGTGCCCGCTGTTTAAACTGCTTACATCCAGATCAGTCCAGCTGTCCACCTGCACCGCTTGCAAGTCAGCGGCCAGTACCGTTTCCACAGCCAACTCCCAGCCCGCTGCAACTTTTAAACCGTCCAGCACGCGTGGCTGCTGTTGTAATTGCTGCTGCTCCAGCCACTCCTGTACGCCCTGGTCAGGATTGAGCGCTGCTTGTTGCAGCGCTTCTAAAGCCGAAATACGCCCCTGCAGGCGTTGTAATTGGCCTTGCAGCTGTTGTTGCTGTTGGTTTTTCTCGTTCAAGTGCGCTTGGGTATCTTCTAGCTGCGCCGTTTGTAATTGCTGGGTGGCCGATAATTCGTCTAAATGGGCTTGCGCTTCATCCACGCGGTCCTGCAGCTCTTCTAGAGACTCCGCTTGCGGGTCGTCTTGCAGGCTGTGCTGCTCATCGCGCAAGCGCTGCTCGCGGCTGATTAAGCGCTGGCTGCTGTCTTCTAACTGATCAATCCGCGCTCGCTGCACACCGGCGGCACTGCGGGGCTGCGCACTCTGCTCGGTGGATATGTTCCAGCGCTCTTGCCAATCGTGCATGGCTTCTTCGGCCTGTAAAAAGGCCGCTGCTGAGCATTCCTCATTCAACTCAGCTTCGGCTTGCTGCTCGGTGAGGACCTGTAATTCATCGGTCAAACGGGCCAATAGTTCACGATCACTGGCTAAGTGGCTTTCCGTTTCCAGGCGTGCTCGCTCCGCTTCGCGCAAATCGTCTTGCAACTGGGCTAAGCGTTGCTGGGCATGCTGGATACTTTGCTCATGGCGGGCAATATCTGCACCTATGGCATAAAAACGCCCTTGCACACGGTTAAAGGTCTCCGACAAATCGTGATGGCCATCACGCAGCAGTTCAATCTTGGCATCGGCTTGGCGCTGCTCGGCAATGCAGGCTTCTAGCGCTGTTTCTAATTCGCGAATCAGCCTTTCATGTTCACCGGCTTGGCCATTGAGTTGCTGCCAGCGCAGTGCGGTGAGTTGTGCACTTAAGTGATGTTCTTCAGCTTTGTATTCTTGGTACTTTTCTGCAGCACTGGCTTGGCGTTGTAAACGCTCGATTTGTCGCCCCAACTCTTCACGCAAATCCAGCAAGCGCTCAAGGTTTTCTTGGGTACGGCGAATACGGTTTTCCGTTTCGCGGCGGCGCTCTTTGTATTTGGAAATACCAGCAGCTTCTTCAATAAAGATACGCAGATCATCGGGGCGTGCTTCCACCAAGCGCGAAATCATGCCCTGTTCAACAATGGCATAACTGCGCGGGCCAAGACCGGTACCGAGGAAAATATCAGTAATATCACGGCGCCGACATTTAACCCCGTTTAAATAATAGGTACTTTGCGCTTCACGGGTGACGCGGCGGCGAATGGAAATTTCTGCGTAACTGGCATATTCACCCAGCAAGCTGCCGTCGCTGTTATCAAACACCAGTTCAATGCTGGCTTGCGCCACCGGCTTGCGGGTATTGGAGCCATTGAAGATCACATCAGTCATCGACTCGCCGCGCAGGTTTTTCGCCGAGCTTTCACCCAGCACCCAGCGCACTGCATCAATAATATTGGACTTACCACAGCCGTTAGGCCCCACCACCGCAGTCATATTGCTGGGAAAGCTGGCAGTCGTTGGATCAACAAAGGATTTAAAACCCGCTAAACGGATGCATTTCAGACGCATAAATCAGCAAGCCTCAGGTAGAGCACTGAGGATTAAATGGCAGTTTTTTTGCGCATAAGATTTGACCAAAACACGAATATCATCCACTTGACGTCCCTGCACAGCGACCAATAGCTGATCAAAAATACGCGTAAATTGCGCCATTTCAGTACTCCGCTGCTTGAAAGCTGAATAATAAGTACGGCTCACTGCCGGCACTATATTGGCTAAGGCCTGCTGTAAATACGGGTTATCAACAACTGGGGCGGCGACTTCAATGACCGCAAAGCAGTGTTGTATAAACTTCTCTGTAGCATTGTTTTGTACGCTTTGCTGCATGGCGCGCCGCAGTTCTACAAACGGCAACAACTGCCCTGGCGTTTGCCAACGCTGCGCCAACAAAGTGCCCAGCAATATATATAACTCGGTGCTTAAGTCATACAGATCTTGCACATTTTGTGCAGTAAGTATGCGTACTTGTGCACCACGTCGCGGATAAATATCGACGAGGTAACTGCGCTGCAATAACAGCAGTGCTTCACGCACGGAACTGCGGCTGACTTGATACTGCTCAGCAATGGCAACCTCGCGCAACGCAAAGCCACCCTGCAGCTCGCCACAGATAATACGCTGCGCTAAAGCATCGGCAATACTTTTAGCCACACTGTCTGTATCGTCTTGCAACATAAACGGCTCATTGTTTGGATTGGAAATATCCGCGCAGTGTAGCAAATAAACCCAGTTGCAGCGCTGCAGGAAGTCTTGCACATTGTCACTGCCGCCACAGACAGCGCTAGCCTTCCAATAAAGCTCTAAACTCTGCCAGCTCTCGCATTTGCGCCAGTTTATAACGCAGTGTGCGCGGGCTTATTCCCAGTCGTTGGGCAGTGCGCTCGCGGCGGCCTTGTTCGGCCTGCAAGGCTTGGGCAATCAAACGAAACTCATGGCGACGCACATCATCTTCTAGCTCAGCACCTGAGACCGGTAAAGCCTCACCGCTGGCAACAGCTACTTGCTTTTCTTCATCAGTAACAGCAACCCCTGCCCCGTTCGGTACCGAGGCAGCAATATTACCCGCAGTGGCTGCGCCAGGCGCAAGCGGCGGCACTTGTTGCTCAGTAACAGTTGCAGCCGAAGTAGGCGCAGTTGCAGAGGCTAACTGGGTAAAACCATACAAGCCTAAATCATCCGCAGACAACACCTCGCCTGCTTGCAAAATCAGCGCTCGTTGCACCACGTTATCCAATTCACGGACATTGCCCGGCCAAGCATAATCCAGCAATGCTTGCTGCGCACACGGAGCAAAACGCACACCATTGCGCCCTTGCTTGGCTGCGTGCACTGCCAGCAAACGCCGAGCTAATGGCACGATATCGGCCACCCGTTCGCGCAGCGGCAACCACGCCAATGGAAATACCGCCACGCGATAAAATAAATCTTCACGAAATTCACCGGCGGCCACGGCAGCAGGTAAATCACGGTTACTGGTGGCTATCACCCGCACATCCAGCTCAATAAGCTGACGGCCACCCACCCGTTCAACTTCACGCTCCTGCAAAACCCGCAGCAACTTAGCTTGCAATGCCAGAGGTATTTCAGAGATTTCATCCAGCAATAAAGTGCCACCATTGGCCTCTTCAAACTTACCGGCGCGGGCAGTCACTGCTCCTGTAAAAGCACCACGTTCATGGCCAAACAAAGTAGCTTCCAGCATATTTTCTGGAATGGCCGCACAGTTAATCGCCACAAAGGGCTTTTGTCTGCGTGGCGACTGTTGATGCAGGTAGCGCGCCAGCACTTCTTTGCCGGTACCGGACTCACCAGTTAGCAAGACCGTAGAATCACTTTGCGCCACCCGCGCGGCCAAGGCTAACAACTGCTGACTGGCAACATCCTCAGCAATGGGCTGATCCTCTGCCGAAACCAAGCCCACCGCATAACGTTCTAGCACCCGCTGCAAGGCTTTCGCGGTAAAGGGCTTGAGCAAATAATCCACCGCGCCTTCACGCATGGCTTGCACTGCGCCTTGCACATCACCGTAAGCCGTCATTAACACCACGGGCATGCCCGGCACTCGAGCGTTGACCTCACGCAGCAAATCCTGACCATCCATGCCAGGCATATTGATATCACTGAGCATCAGACTAAAAACCTGCTTATTGAGCGCACGCAATGCGTGTTCGGCATCGGCGACGGCCACACAGCGATAACCACTGAGTGCCAAGCTGTCTTCAAGGGCTTCACGCAGTGCACGATCATCTTCAACCAGTAAAATCCGAACTGTCATAACTCACCTCCAGCAGCGGCAGACTTAGCATGCGCCTCTGTTTGTGCAGCTGCATAAAAATCAGCCAACAAAGGCAACTCCACTAACGCCGAAGTGCCACGGCCGACTTTCGAGCGCAAGACAAAACGTCCTTGGTGGGCTTCTGCTACCGCTCGTACAACCATTAACCCCAAGCCGGTGCCGCTGCTTTTACGGGTAAAAAATGATTCTTGCACCTGCTCTAAGAGTTCAGCGCTCATGCCCTCACCGTTATCGGTGACCACTATGCGCAGCAAGTTGCCACGCACATAGGCATGCACCTTTATAGCCACAGGCTGCGTAGCGGCTTGCGCACTGTTATGCAGCAAGTTTAATAAAGCGCCCAATAACACATCCTGATTACACAGCACACCAAGCTGCCCAGCATTGGGCACATCACATTGCCAACGCACATGGTGTTCACGCAAATGCATCTGCGCAGCCTCCTGTAATGCCTGCCACAGTTGCGCAACACTGCTGCGCTGCTCTCGAGGCAAAGGTCCGCGGGCAAATAACAGCATGTCGCGCACTTGGCGCTCCAGCTCATGCAAGCGATCTTGCAAACGCCCAGCAAAACGCTGTTGTAACTCAGGGCTTAAACTGTTTTCGCTAAGGTGACTGGCATACAACATGGCAGCAGACAAAGGTGTGCGAATCTGATGGGCTAAGGCCGCAGTCATCTTGCCTAGCGCAGACAGCCGCTCGTGCTGCGCCAGCTCCGCTTGCAAGCGCCGTGTGTCAGTCATATCAGTGAGCATAATCAATTGGCCGGGCTCATCTGGCAAAGCCTGCAACGCAATGGAAACCCGCCGTCCATTGTGCAGCGACACTTCATGGCCATCATCAGCGCGATAGACAAAACACTGCACAATCACCTCTCGCCACAACTCGCCCACTAAAGGCACGCCGAGCAAGCTGGTGGCGGCAGGATTGGCTTCTTTAATTAAGCCTTGGCCATCCACAATCACCACAGCACCGGGCAACACATCTAAAATCTGTTGCAAGCGTTGAGCTAAACGTTCTTTTTCAGCCAATTCCTGTAAGCGCTGGGCGCTGACCTGAGCCAATTCATCCTGCACTTGGGCATAACGCGTCTGCATGGATTGCAAAGAGCCTGCAAACTGCTCACTCAAGCGGGTAAACTGCTCAAGTTGTGTTTGTAGCTCGGCCACCGCCGGCGCATCATCGGCAACTGAAGGTAATGAACTCTGCTGGGTCGTTAACGAAGCGGTCATGGCTGGCACTCAACTGTAAACGTCAAAAAACAGTCATCTCAACTGTACTAAGACAAGTTCTGCAAAAAGCATGCCGACCGACTCTCCAGCGTAATTATCTCCACAACTCTCTTTACACATTTCTTCAATCGTAAAAGGCACAGCAATGGCAGAGTTTGATCACGCACAGTTAAATTGGGACGAGCAAGGGCAACCGCTGTCCAGTCAATTCGATGATGTGTATTTTTCTAAAGCCTCGGGCCTAGCTGAGTCACAGCATGTTTTTATTCAGCACAATCATTTACCCGAACGCTTTGCGGCTCTGCGCACCGGTGAAACCTTTGTGATTGCTGAAACAGGCTTTGGCACTGGCTTGAATTTCCTCTGTGCTTGGCAGTGTTTTTTAGCCCATGCTCCAGCCGATGCGCGCCTACAATTTATCAGTGTGGAAAAGTACCCACTCGAGCGTGATGACTTAATGCAAGCTCTAGCTTTGTGGCCACAACTCAGCGAGCTGCGTGAACAGCTATTGCAACAGTATGTGGCGATTCACTCTGGTTTCCAGCACTTGCTACTGGGCCAAGGCCGTATCAGCCTGACCCTGCTAATTGGCGATGTTTTGCCGATGTTAGAACAGCTGGACGGTAAGATTGACGCATGGTTTCTCGACGGCTTTGCTCCCTCGAAAAACCCAGAGATGTGGAATGAGCAGGTGTTTGCTCAACTGGCACGACTGGCCACCAGCAGCACCACCCTAGCCACATTCACCAGTGCCGGTTTTGTGCGCCGCGGTTTACTGGCCGCAGGTTTTGCCATGCAACGCGTACCTGGATTTGGTCGTAAGCGCGAAATGCTTGCGGGACTCTTTCAAGCCAATGCCACAGACAGCAGCGCCGATAAAAAAACTGCGCCGTGGTTTGCCAGACCAGCACCGACTCAACTCACTGGCGAGCAGCGTCACGCCATTGTAATTGGTGCCGGCATTGCAGGTTGCGCCAGCGCGGCCAGCCTCGCCGCCCGCGGTTGGCGCGTTACTGTGCTCGAACAACACACAACAATCGCGCCAGAAGCTTCCGGCAACGCCCAAGGTATTTTGTACTTAAAACTCTCCGCCCACGGCACGGCGCTATCGCAATTTATTCTCTCAGGCTTTGGCTATACCCGCCGTTTGCTCGAAGCTTACAACTCGCAAGCAAGCGTCTATCCTCCAGCAGCAAGACTACATCCGAGCGACTGGGATATTTGCGGTGTTTTGCAACTGGGTTTTAATCCCAAAGAACAAAAGCGTCTGGATACCCTAGCGGCGCATTTCCCCCCATCGCTACTTCGCGCAGTGGACGCAACAGAGGCCAGCCAGCTTGCCGGTGTAGCTTTAGACAAGGGCGGTTTATTTTATCCAGAAGCCGGCTGGATACATCCACCAGCGCTCTGCCATGCCCTCAGTCAACACCCACTGGTCAGCATAAAAAACAGCCAGCAGGCGATGACTTTGCAGCACACAGCAGGGCAATGGCAGGTGCATACCGAAGACGGCTTAATTGCCAGCGCGCCAGTGGTGGTGCTGTGCAACGCCGCCAATGTGACCCAATTTAGCCAAACCCAGCATTTAGCCCTGAGTAAAGTGCGCGGGCAAACCACACAGCTACCGGCTACCGGCGCCAGTCAAGCCATTAATTGCGTGGTCTGCGCCGATGGCTATATTGCGCCTGCCCGCAAGGCCATGCACACCATTGGGGCCAGTTTTAATTTTGCTGAAAACAGCCAAGCAGCCACCTTAGCCGAGCACCACAGTAACTTAGCCTTACTGCAGGCGCTAGCCCCCTCTTTTTCCCTGCACTGGGCAACTGACGCAATTGCTGTGACCAACCTCAAGGGCCATGCGGCTTTTCGCTGTACCAGCATCGACTACCTGCCACTTATCGGCCCTGTGGCGCAAGATGCCGAATTTATGCAGACCTATGCTGACCTGCGCAAAGATGCACGCTTGCCGCTAACCCAGCCCTGCCCTTGGCACAATGGTTTGTATATCAACACTGCCCACGGCTCGCGCGGCTTGCTCAGTGCGCCACTGGCAGCGGAGCTTGTTGCCGCGTGGATCTGCGCTGAGCCTTTGCCGTTACCCTTAGCTCTGGCCCAGCACTGCCACCCCAACCGTTTTGCCCTACGCAGCCTGATGCGTAACCGCTCTAAAGAAAACGCCACGCCCTTGTAGCGCCCACAGATTTGTTGATTTCTGCTAGAATCACCGCTTCTATTGTTTAAATCTGCGCAATCAGCGCTTAGAGGATTGCATGACCGTTTCTATTAAGACTCCTGACGATATTGCCAAAATGCGCATTGCTGGCCGTTTGGCTGCTGAAGTGTTGGAGATGATTGAAGAGCACGTGCAAGTGGGCGTGACCACTGACGAACTCAACACCATCTGTCATGACTATATTGTCAATGTACAAAAAGCCATCCCTGCACCACTCAATTACAATGGCTTCCCTAAATCCATTTGCACCTCCATTAACCATGTGGTGTGCCACGGTATCCCCAACGATAAACCTCTAAAAGATGGCGATATCATCAATATTGATATCACCGTAATTAAAGACGGTTACTTTGGCGACACCAGTAAAATGTTTTTAGTCGGCACTACGTCCGAGTGGGCGCAGCGCTTATGCCGTGTGACCCAGGAATGCCTCTATAAAGGTATCGAACTGGTGCGCCCTGGCACACGTTTAGGTGACATTGGTGAAGTGATCCAAAAGCATGCTGAAAGTCACGGCTACTCGGTGGTACGTGAATACTGCGGTCATGGGATTGGCACGGTATTCCACGAAGAGCCACAAGTTTTACACTACGGTAAAGCCGGAACCGGCTTGGAGCTTAAGGAAGGTATGACCTTTACCATTGAGCCCATGATCAACCTAGGTAAAAAAGAGACGCGCTTGCTTGGTGACGGCTGGACGGCGATTACTAAAGACCGCAAGCTCACCGCGCAATGGGAACACACCCTAGCGGTTACCGCCGATGGTTATGAAATTTTCACCTTGCGTAATGATGAAACTTTCCCTGCTAAGTCCTCTTAAGCGCTAAGCTGCATCAGTGGCCGCTTATCTAACTTGCTAGATAAGCGGCCCTCTTTACGCGACATAATCGCTATCACTTGCGAGGTGCTCAATGCTGTTGCCTACGGATCCTGAACTTTTTGATGCCGCTGCATTTGAGCAGCAACTTGCTGCAGACAGCAACAGCTTAGCCACGTTTCGCAGTGCGATTGAGCATGCGCGTATGGTGCTTGATCAGCGCTTTCTTGACCAGCACGATATTCACGACGTTGTGCATGCCCGCGCTTGGTTTATTGACCAATTGCTCGAGCAAGCTTGGCACGCGCAAAATTGGCTGCCGGGCACCTGCAATATAGCCTTAGTGGCGGTGGGCGGTTATGGTCGTGGCGAGCTACACCCTTAC
The DNA here is from genome assembly GCF_027498055.1 of Denitrificimonas caeni. Lineage (GTDB taxonomy): Bacteria > Pseudomonadota > Gammaproteobacteria > Pseudomonadales > Pseudomonadaceae > Denitrificimonas. The sequence goes on along the minus strand of NZ_CP114976.1, from coordinate 1,183,383 downwards.
TCTGATATTGATCTGCTTATTTTGCTCGAGCATGAGCAACATGAGCACCTGCACGCGGGCATTTCTGCTTTCTTAACCTTCCTCTGGGATATTGGTTTGGAAGTGGGTCACAGCGTTCGCACTGTGCAGCAATGCGCAGACGAAGCCAGCGGCGATCTTTCCGTCATCACCAACTTGCTCGAAAGCCGTTTAGTGCTTGGTCCTAACGAGTTGTTAGTAGCGATGCGCGAACTCATTGGCCCGCAACACATGTGGCCCAGTGAGCAGTTTTTCTTAGGCAAGCGCGCTGAGCAGCGCGAGCGCCATACCAAATACAATGACACCGAGTACAATCTTGAACCCAATGTTAAAAGCTCGCCTGGCGGTTTGCGTGATCTGCAAACTATTATGTGGGTGGCCCGTCGGCGCTTTGGTATGCGCACCTTAAGCAGTTTAGAAGCGCCAGGATTTCTTACTGCCGGCGAATACCGTTTACTCTCGCAAGCCCGCGCTTTTTTATGGCAGGTGCGTTACGCCCTGCACATGCTCGCCGGACGCAATGAAGACCGCTTGCTGCTGGATTACCAGCATAAAATCGCCCACATGTTTGGCTATAGCGATGATGACAATCGGCCTGCCATTGAACACTTTATGCAGAAGTACTACCGCATAATCATGGGTATTTCGCAGCTGTCTGACTTAATCAGCCAGTATTTTGAAGAGACAATTTTACGGGCTGACAGCACCGAGCTGCCCACGCCCCTCAATGAGCGTTTCCGGATTCGCGGTGGCTATATTGAAGCCTGCAACCCTTATGTGTTCAGCGATACGCCCTCGGCTATTTTGGAAATTTTTGTGCTGCTGGCACAACACCCTGAAATCAAAGGGGTACGCTCGCAAACCATTCGCATGCTGCGCGATCATCGGCATCTGATTGATGATGCGTTTCGCCACGACGAGCGCAATATTAATCTATTTTTAGAGCTGTTTCGCTGCACAGAAGGTGTCCATATGAACCTACGGCGCATGAGCCGCTACGGTATTTTAGGCCGTTACCTGCCTGAGTTTGGCCGTATTGTTGGGCAGATGCAGCATGACTTATTTCATATTTACACAGTGGATGCGCACACTTTAAATCTGATTAAACACCTGCGTAAATTACGCCATCCGGATTTTGCTGAAAAGTACTCGCTGGCCAGCGCTGTGATTGGCCGCCTACCTAAGCCCGAGCTGATTTACTTGGCGGGGCTTTTTCATGATATCGGTAAAGGCCGCGGCGGCAATCACTCGTTGCTGGGCGCAGATATTGCTGAAGAGTTCGGTAAGCTGCATCAGCTGCCCAAAGCAGATACCCGCTTAATCACTTGGCTGGTACGCAACCACTTAGTGATGTCAGTCACCGCCCAGCGTAAAGATATTTCTGACCCTGAAGAGATCCACAACTTTGCTTTATTGGTTGGCGATCAAGTGCGCTTGGACTATTTATACGTGCTCACAGTCGCTGATATTAACGCCACCAATCCAACGCTTTGGAACTCGTGGCGCGCACAACTCTTGCGCCAGCTCTACAGTGAAACCCGCCGTGCCTTGCGCCGCGGTCTTGAAAACCCACTGGAGCGTGAAGAGCAAATTAGCACACGCCAAGCCACCGCCTTAAGCCTGTTAACCGAGGACGGTGTCGCGCCGCAAGCAGTGGAGCAACTCTGGAGCCAATTGGGCGATGACTACTTTGTCCGCCACAGTGCTGGCGATATTGTTTGGCACACTGAAGCTATTTTGCAGCACGGCGATAGCCTAGAGCCATTGGTGTTAGTACGCGAAACCACGCAGCGCGAATATGACGGTGGCACGCAAATCTTTGTTTATGGTGTGCAGCGCCACGACTTTTTTGCGGTGACCGTGACCACCCTTGATCAGCTCAACCTCAGCACCTTAGACGCACGAATCATGACCTCAAAAGGACACTTCAGCATCGAAACCTATATTGTCTTAGATGCTGAGGGCGATCGTATTGGTGATGATCCTGAACGTATTCAAGAAATCCGTACAGGTTTAACCACGGCCCTGCGCAACCCTGAGAACTTCCCAGCTATTATTCAGCGCCGTGTGCCACGCCAACTTAAGCACTTTTCTTTTACTCCACAAATCACCATCCATAATGATGCGCAACGCCCCTATACTATTGTTGAGGTGATTGCCCCAGATCGGCCTGGTTTATTGGCGCGTATTGCCGGAATTTTTGTTGAGTTTAATTTATCCCTCGTTAAAGCAAAAATTATTACCCTAGGCGAGCGCATTGAAGACGTATTTTTTATTACTGATGCAGACGGCCTACCGCTATCTGACCCAGACCTGTGCCACGCCTTGCAAGAAAGTATGATTGCACAATTATCGACCGGTGCCAGTGGCACTGTGACCCATTTATCGAATGCTTATTAGTAAGGAATTGTATGGATAATCCACTTAACGTCATGACCACCTTAATCACCATCGGCCTGTTTTGTCTCGCCTTTGGTTACAACTGGCGTGAGCGCTCCTGGGGAATTGCCTTATTGATGTTTGGTATGCTGTGCATGTTTGGCTCCATTGTCTATCGCGTCAGCTTAGCCATTAATTAAACGCTATTACGGAGGTTTTATGAGCGACTTAACCTTATATGGCATTAAGGCCTGTGACACCATGAAAAAAGCCCGCACTTGGCTGGATCAACAAGGTAAAACCTATGTGTTCCACGACTATAAAAGCGCTGGCATTGATCAAGCGCATTTAGAGCAATGGTGTAATGAGCATGGCTGGGAAAAAATTCTGAATCGTGCCGGCACTACCTTTCGCAAACTCGATGACGCCAGCAAAGCCGATCTCGATCAAGCCAAAGCCATCACTTTAATGCTGGCACAGCCGTCAATGATTAAGCGCCCAGTTTTAGACTTAGGTGAGCGCACCCTCGTGGGCTTTAAGCCTGAGCTGTATCAAAGCGCGTTTAACACCTAGCCCGCATACTTAGAAAGGCGTTGATTAGCCTCTCGTACAAGGAACTTATATGTCGCAATCTATGTTTAGTATCGCCTTTGGTGTTGGCACTCGTAATCGTGACAAACAGTGGCTAGAGGTATTGTTTCCTCGCCCTTTGTTGCGCCCAAGCGCAGTGTTTATTGACCGCATTAAAGCTATTTTAGGCTACAACGGCGGCAACCAAATCATTGACTTCAACTTTGCTGTAGCGTCCAATTTAGCCACCGCTTTGAAATACATTGCCCCTGAACAAAGCGCATTATTGGTGCGCTTAGCAGAAAGCCATAAACCGACTGTGGCCTGTATTTTAGAGCACGACGCCAAGCCCGTTTCTGTACCAGAGGCTTACCTCAAGTTGCAATTGATTTCACACCGCCTATGTAAGCCCCATGAAATCAACCTAACTGATTTGTTCAATGTCCTGCCCAATGTGGCCTGGACGAATCGCGGGGCAATTGATATCAATGAAGTCGCTGAGCTGCAGCTAGAAGAGCGCATTAAAGGCCGCATGCTCGATGTGTTCTCAGTGGATAAACTACCTAAACTGACCGATTACGTTGTGCCCAAAGGCATTCATATTGCTGATGCGGCGCGGGTACGCTTGGGCGCCTACGTCGGCGAGGGTACCGTGGTATTGCACGAAGGCTCGATCAACTTTAATGCTGGTACTCAAGGTGCTAGTACCATTGATGGCTGTATCGCCTCTGGGGTGTTAATCGGTGCTGACTCAACCCTACAGGGTGGCTGTTCCATGGCCAGTACCGCCAGCCAGCCACTGATCAGTGTCGGCCATCACTGCGTTATCAATAGCCACGCAGGCGTTGGAATCTCACTGGGCAACCGCAATACAGTTGAAGCCGGCCTCTGGCTCACCGGCGACACCTCAGTGACGGTTTTAGACAATGCCAAGCAGCTGGTAAAAACAGTGCTCGCCAGCGAGCTGGCCCTGCAAGATGACCTCTCCTTTTACCGCAACCCTGAAACAGGTGCGGTGGAGTGCATTAGCAAAGCACCATAAGATGGATAGTCACAGGCAGCAGCCAAGCGGCCTGTGACTCAGCAGCATCTATATTGTTTCTATTCTTCCTTTGGAGAGGCTCATCTCGTAATGTTTCTGCCCTCACCTTGGCGTCAGTTTTTCCCCGGTATTTTAGCTTTTGCTGAACAACAGCAGGTTTGGCTCGACAGCGCTGCCACCGCACAAAAGCCACTCGCCATGATAACCGCGCTCAGTGATTATTATCAGCACGGTGTGGCCAATGTGCACCGCGCACAGCACCAGCCCGGTGAACGCGCGACCCGCGCCTTTGAAGCGGCACGCAGCAGCATTGCCAGTTGGCTGCACGCTGGTACTGAGGATGCGGTGATTTTCACCAAGGGCAGCACTGAAGGCCTCAATCTACTTAGCCAAGCTTTAGCGCACAACCTGCACAGCGGCGATGAAATTCTGATTAGCGCCTACGAGCACCATGCCAATCTACTGCCTTGGCAACAGTTGGCTTTAGCTCGCGGCTTAACCTTAAAAATTTTACCAATGGATGCCAATGGCCACTTAGATATTGAGCAGGCCATTGCACAGTTATCCAGCCGCAGCCGGATTCTTGCCCTAAGCACCCTGTCTAATGTGGTGGGCCATAGGCAGTCCGTCGCCAAGCTACTCAGCGCTGCCCGCCAAGCCGGTGTCTGGACAGTGATTGACGGTGCTCAAGCAGCAGTCCATGCGCGCCCTAACCTGCAGCAATTGGATTGCGATTTTTTTGTTTGTTCCGCACATAAGCTCTACGGCCCAGACGGGGTGGGTGTGCTTTTTGTCCGCGAACGAGCGCTAGCCGCCTTACGTCACTGGCAATTTGGCGGTGAAATGGTGCGCCACTGTGATTACCAACACGCGGAGTTCCTGCCTGCGCCTTTAGGCTTTGAGCCGGGCACACCCAGCACTGCTAATATTATTGCCTTTGCCGCTACTTTGACATGGCTGCAAAGCTTAGATAGCCATGCCATTGCCAACCACGAAACAGCTTTACACAAGGCCTTGCTCGCAGGCTTACAAGAGCGTGGCATGGATATTATCGGCGCACCAAACTGTGCTCTAGTCAGTTTTAATGCACCACAAGTGCATCATGCTGATTTAGCAGCATTACTCGGTGAGCAAGGTGTGGCAGTGCGCGCCGGCCACCACTGCGCAATGCCTTTACTGCAAAGTTTGGGTCTGCCTGGGGCGCTGCGGGTGTCATTGGCTATGTATAACAATGGTGAGGATCTGCAGCGCTTTTTTAGCGCGCTCGATCAAGCTTTGGAGATTCTACAATGAGCGCTTTAAGCTCTGCCGCGCAACAGGCTGTGGATGAATTTCAAGCCTGTCAGCAATGGGAGCAGCGCGCGCGCTTATTATTGCAAAAAGGTGCGCAATTGGATGAGCTACCGGAGTCGCAGCGACTGCCAGAGCATCTTGTGCACGGTTGTGAAACCCGAGTCTGGCTGCAGCTAGACAGTGCCAGCACACCGGTGCGCTTTCAAGTTGCCAGTGAGGCTCGCTTGCTGCGCGGATTGCTGGCATTAGTATTATTGCGTATTGATGGGCTCAGCCCTGAGCAAATCAGCGCAGTGGATATTGTCGATTGGTTTAACCAGCTTGGTTTAAGTCGCCAGCTATCCCCTTCGCGCAGCAATGGCTTAAATGCCGTACTGCAAAGTATGCAGGCCTTGCTCACAGCCCACCGCGCCGCACAATCCTCGCTGTAATTCCATGAGCCATAAGCGTTACTGAGCTGCGCAAGACGTTGCGCTGCCCTACCTAAGAAGCCAAGCGCACAAAGCGTTACCCACCATTACTATTGGCTGTTGTAACGCTTTTTCGTACGAGCTAGCCTCGGCGAGCCTGTAGTCGAACATTACTGAGCAACAAAACGCGGCACTTCAGCCAACTGCACAGTATCTTCTTTGCGGGGGGCAATAATTAAAGCCTCACCATCCACCACGACTTCATCGCGCTGGTTCACCACACGGGTGGCAATTCGCACACGAAACTTGGGCAGCTTTTCTAAAATCTCGAGCTGTACAGTCAGTTCATCACCCAATTTGACCGGCAGCTTAAACTCCATTTGCTGACCAAGGTAAATAGTTCCAGGACCAGGCAGCTCACAAGCCACTGCTGCACTGATCAGCGCCCCACTGAACATGCCATGGGCGATGCGCTCTTTAAACATGGTACCGGCCGCATACTCGGCATCCAGGTGCACTGGGTTGCGGTCACCGGACATGCTGGCAAACAGCATGATGTCATGCTCGGTCACTAGCTTGCTGAAAGTTGCAGTTTGACCCACTTCTAAACTGCTGTATGGAATACTCGTGCTTTGCGTCATGGAACTCTCCAAGTCAAGGTGTAGGGGCTATCTGGCGTCTGCTTGCTAAGGCTGCGTCCAGCCAGTGCATAATATCAGCAGTCACTTCGGCATGATTGATTTCTTGCAATACTTCGTGGCGTGCCTGTCGGTACAATTTAATGTCTACCGCGCGGTTGCCTGACTCGCGCAACGCATTAGCCAGATCAATCAAACGGTGCCCACGGTTAATGGGATCAGCATCGCCACCAATAATCAACAAAGGTAAGTCGTTATCAATTTGAATCATATTGCGCACTGGGGTGATATGTTGCAGGCCGCGCAGCAGATCAAGCCACAACTGAGTGGTGCAGGTAAATCCGCATAATGGATCATTGATATAAGCATCCACTTGCTCAGCATCGCGGCTCAGCCAATCCCAATCCGTGCGACGTTTTTTAACTGCGCGCTGATACGGCATAAAAATCATTTTATCAAGCAGCGCACTGCGACCTTTTGCGCCTAAGCGTTTACGTTCAAAACGGGCTAGCAGCATCGCAGCACGGTAACGCATGGATGTTTTAAAGTAGTTTGATCCCGACAAAATAGCACCCTGCATACTGCAGCTGTGCTGCATGAGATAGGCTAACGCTATATAGCTTCCCATGCTGTGCCCTAAGAGGAAAATGGGTGTATGCGGATAGCTGGCGCGGATATGGTGATTGAGACAGCTGAGGTCGTGAACAATTAAGTCCCAACCCTGTGCATCGGCAAAATAGCCTAAGGTGCCCTGCGCAGCCGTGCGGCCATGGCCACGTTGATCCAACGCAAACACCGATACACCCGCTGCGGCCAATTCACTCGCAAAACGTGCATAACGTTGACTGTGCTCGGCCATACCATGGGCAATCATCACTATGGCCCGCGGCTGCTCTGCACTGGCCCAGTGATTGACATAAAGTTCGGTTGCATCATTAGTGGTTAACCAGAATGCCTTATGCTGCATGAAGGTTTCCTCCTAAAAGATAGCGTGCTGTCATTGTAGTGCCTATCGAATAAATTAGGGAGCTATGTCTGTAGTGAGCAGCAAAACCAGAACTAAAAACAAACTTTAGTCCAAAGCATGACCAAGAAGCCTACTTTTGTGCTGGTCGCGTATTTATAAAACTGCTAACCTCCAATGGTTTCTATGACACAAAAGCTGCAAAGCTAAAAATAATCTTTAATAACAAGCCTTTAGTGAAATGATTGACAAGAGCACGCAATTCAGTGACTTTTAAACATGGTATCGTATAGCACAATAAACATTTCTCAGAATATTTGAGGCGTGAACTGGGCTGCCCCTGCTTTGCGTTTATGAGTTATTTATAGTGTGTTTTTGTTAAACACTTTCAATAAGGCAAAAATGAGCTGTTGCTTAGGAGTTGACTTGCATGAATGAAAACTTCTGGAAGGACAAATACCCTGAAGGTCTTCCCACCGAAATCAACCCTGATCAATACCCGAATATTCAAGCGGTATTGAAAGAGTCCTGCCAGCGTTTTGCTGACAAACCTGCATTCACCAATCTGGGCAAAACGCTCACCTATGGCGATATTTACAGGCTATCTGGGGACTTTGCTGCATGGTTGCAAAATTATACAGACCTACAACCCGGTGACCGTATCGCGGTACAACTGCCTAACCTGTTGCAGTACCCAGTCGTGGTCTTTGGAGCGATCCGTGCCGGCTTGGTGGTAGTCAATACCAACCCGCTGTACACCACGCGCGAAATGGAGCACCAGTTCAATGACTCTGGCGCTAAAGCTCTGGTCTGTTTAGCGAACATGGGCCACTTGGCCGAAGCTGTAGTGCCAAACACCGGTGTTAAAACTGTTATTGTCACTGAAGTTGCAGACTTTCTGCCGCCACTCAAACGTTTACTCGTTAACAGTGTGGTCAAGTACGTTAAAAAGATGGTACCGGCTTTCCACATCCCGAATGCCTTAAAGCTTAATGATGTTTTGGCCCTCGGCAGTAAAAAAGCCGCTCGTAATGCCAATCCAGACGCTGAAGACATGGCTGTACTGCAGTATACCGGCGGCACTACTGGGGTTGCCAAAGGCGCCATGCTGACTCACCGCAACTTGATTGCCAACATGCTGCAAGCGCAAGCGATAATGGCTTCAAATCTGGACGAAGGCAGCGAAACCATTGTTGCACCTTTACCGCTCTATCATATTTATGCATTTACCTTTCACTGCATGGCGATGATGATTACCGGTAACAACAACTTGCTCATCACCAATCCACGTGATTTACCGAGCATGATTAAAGACCTAAGAAAGCATAAATTCACTGGTTTTGTTGGGCTTAATACGCTTTTTGTCGCCCTATGCAACGATGTGAATTTCCGCAATCTAGACTTCTCACCGTTGAAGATGACTATCTCTGGCGGTATGGCACTGCAAGTTTCCGCAGCTGAGCGTTGGACTCAGATCACTGGCGCGCAAATTTGCGAAGGTTTCGGCATGACTGAAACCAGCCCTGTGGCGACGGTCAACCCAATTCAAAAAATCCAACTGGGCACCATTGGTATTCCTGTTGCGTCAACGTTATGCAAAATCATTGACGAAGATGGCAACGAGTTACCCATCGGCGAAACTGGCGAGCTTTGCGTTAAGGGCCCGCAGGTGATGAAAGGCTACTGGCAGCGCGAAGAAGACACTAAAGAAGTCTTGGATGCTGCTGGTTGGTTACGCACAGGTGATATCGCTTTAATTCAGGAAGATGGTTATATCCGCATTGTTGACCGCAAGAAGGATATGATTCTGGTCTCTGGTTTTAACGTTTATCCAAATGAGATTGAGGAAGTTCTGGCCACCCTGCCGAGTGTTTTACAATGTGCTGCCATTGGTATCCCCGACGAGAAAACCGGCGAAGCCATTAAGGTGTTTATTGTCGTGCGTCCTGGTGAGAGCCTGACTAAAGAGCAGGTTATTGCTCACATGCGCAGTAACTTGACCGGTTATAAAGTTGCTCGCCACGTGGAGTTCCGCGATGAGCTTCCAACCACTAACGTGGGTAAAATTTTGCGTCGTTCTTTGCGTGACGAAGAATTGAAAAAAATCGCCGCAGCCGCCAGCTAAGCTTTATCGGCGCACGCATAGCTATTAACCCAGTGGCAGCTGCGCCACTGTCGCGCTACGCAATAAAAAGGCCTCTTCTTCGAGGCCTTTTTTAATGATTTACAACTCCTACTTTTCTTAGCCGCGCGCTTTTCTTAGCCCCGCGGATGATGTTCGCTATGAATAGCCTGCAACCGTGCTCGCGCCACATGAGTGTAAATTTGTGTGGTGGATAAATCGCTGTGACCCAGCAGCATCTGCACCACTCGCAAATCAGCGCCATGATTTAACAGGTGTGTCGCAAAGGCATGGCGCAAGGTGTGAGGCGACAATGGTTTGCTAATACCCGCCACTTGCGCGTGCCGTTTAATGCGATGCCAAAAGGTTTGTCGGGTCATCTGCTGACCACGTTGACTGGGAAATAAAGCGTCAGTTGCCCCAGCGCTAAGCAGTTCAGCGCGGCCTTCTTTTAAATAAAGCGTGAGCCAGTCTAAGGCCGTCTCGCCCATGGGCACTAGGCGCTCTTTAGACCCTTTCCCCATGATCCGTATCACCCCTTGCCGAGTGTTAAGTTGATCCAAGGTTAAGCTGACCAACTCTGTCACTCGCAGGCCGCAGGCATAAAGAACTTCGAGCATGCAGCGATCACGCAAACCTAAAACCTCTTCAACATCAGGTGCCGCCAGCAACGCCTCAACATCTGCCTCAGATAAGGTATCTGGTAATGAGCGACCAATCTGTGGCAGCTCGACCTGCAGGGTTGGGTTTTCAGTGATGCTGCCTTCTTCGAGCAAATATTGGTAAAACCCACGCGCCCCAGATAAAAAACGTGCGCTGGAACGCGCTTTATAGCCTGCAGCTAAGCGCCAGCTCAAATACTCAAGCAAGGTCTCGCGCCGTACCTGTTCTAAGCGTTGTTCGCGCAGTAAGAGCCATTGGGCAAACTGTTCTAGATCGCTGCGGTAAGCCATCCGCGTATTCTCAGACAGCCCGCGCTGTAACCACGCTGCATCTAAAAAACGCGTCAACGCTGCTAAATCGGGCTGCGGAGGAGTCGTCATGTTAAAAGCACCTTAATTCTCACAAGTCATATCACAAGCCGTAGCATACAGAAGACTCGAGCCGAGCGAGCTGTAGGCGAGCAACATTATTTAGAGCTAAAACACCACCCCGTGTTAACAGCGTCCATGCTAATCAACTTAGTCGCTATCAGGTTCAGATGGGCCTTATACAAATGATACCAACCACACCGCTGATCACGGGGTTGATGGAACAAGCGTAGCCAAGGATGGCGCAGCGCCGGAGTTGAACCCCGGATGGGTTCATCGACGGATAAACAGCAACTCCGCAGCACGGCATACATCACACTCCCCACTCTCCTGTTAACACCAATCAAAAGCCCCCGCGCACTGCGCCATAAAACTTATACCCCAGAAACAACAAAGCAGCCCGTAGGCTGCCTTGTTTTGAAGCATTGGACGAATTAACGTGCCAATTTTTCTTTAATACGTGCTGCACGACCAGAAAGGGCACGCAAGTAGTACAGTTTCGCTTTACGAACATCACCACGACGCTTAACAGTAATACTGTCAACCAGTGGGCTGTAAGTTTGGAACGTACGCTCAACGCCTACGCCGCTAGAAATTTTACGAACAGTGAATGCACTGTTAACGCCACGGTTACGCTTACCGATTACAACACCTTCATAGGCCTGTAAACGCTGGCGATCACCCTCGCGTACTTTAACTTGAACAATAACAGTATCACCCGCTGCGAATGCAGGGATCTCTTTGCTCATTTGTTCAGCTTCAAGCTGAAGAATAATTTTGTTCGTCATGCTGTGCTCCTGAAGGCAAATCCTGATGATTTACCATCGATACGTTAATTAACTATCGTTCTGTTGGGCAAAATACTCATCCAACAGCATTTTCTCTTCTCCAGAAAGCGAGCGGCTATCCAGAAGATCAGCGCGACGCTCTGCAGTACGCCCTAAGGCTTGCTGCAATCGCCAGCGCCGGATATGTTCATGGTTGCCACTAAGTAGCACCTCAGGAACATCTTTGCCTGCATACCTAACCGGTCGCGTGTAATGCGGGCAGTCGAGAAGACCATCGCTAAATGAATCCTCTTGCGCAGAATCTGCATGGTTTAATGCCCCAGGCAGCAAGCGCGTTACAGCATCAATCAACACCATTGCTGGCAGCTCACCGCCAGACAACACATAATCGCCAATTGACCACTCTTCATCGACGTAGGTTTCAATAAAACGCTCGTCAATGCCTTCATAGCGACCCGCAATCAGAATTAAATTATCCTGCTTTGCTAACTCGCTGACCGCGGCTTGTTGAAGCTGACGGCCTTGCGGCGACAGGTAAATAACCTTAGCCGGCCCTCCAATGGATTGCTTCGCCGCAGCTAATGCATCCTCAAGAGGCTTGATCTTCATCACCATGCCTGGACCACCACCGAAAGGACGGTCATCCACTGTTTGGTGTCGATCTTCAGTAAAACTACGGGGATTCCAGCAATTAAGCTCTAACAACCCTTGTTTTACCGCACGACTGGTAATGCCATACTCGGTAATCGCAGCAAACATCTCAGGAAAGAGACTGATAACTTCAACGCGCAAAGCATTTACTCATTAAAAATCTGCATCCCATTCGACATGCATCTCGCCTGCTGTCAAATCCACCGACTGCACACACTGCTCCGTATAAGGAAGCAACCGCTCCTGATCATCAAAGCTGCCAGCACAAGGCTTAACAACCAGAACATCATTGGCGCCAGTCTCTAATAAATGGTCAACAATCCCAAACAAATGCTGGTCTTGATTGATCACCTTTAAACCTTCAAGTTGATGCCAGTAAAACTCACCATCTGCTAACTCAGGTAACTCACTGCGATACACGCAAATCTCATAGTTAGTCAATGTTCGTGCAATTTCACGATCATCCAAACCTTCGATTTTTGCCACAAGTGACTTGCCTTGCAAACGGCCGCTGGCCAACTTAACTTGCTTAATATCCTCACCTCGGCGCAATTGCCAAACGGGGTAATCAAGCAGATTTTCCATCGACTCAGTAAAAGAATGCACTTTCACTTCACCGCGCACACCATGCACAGCACCAATTTTGCCGAGTACGACTAAATCATCTGTGGCTGGTTGCGTTTTACTCATAACCAATTAAGCAGTTGCTTCAGTAGTCGTAACTTCTGCAGCAGCTTTATTTAGCAGCTGTGCAACACGCTCTGAAGGCTGTGCACCCTGGCTTAACCAGTAAGTAGCGCGCTCTTGGTTGACCGACAAGCGAACTTCACCACCAGTCGCAACTGGGTTGAAAAAACCAATACGCTCAATGAAACGACCATCACGAGCATTGCGGCTGTTAGCCACAGTCAGATGGTAGAACGGGCGCTTTTTAGAGCCACCACGAGCCAGACGAATAGTTACCATTAAACTTACTTCCTATTATGTGTATTACAACAAAACGAACCATAGAACATACATGGCCCGAAAGGCCGCATATTCTAAAGATTATCTACCACTTTGCATAGGCCTATTTTGCCTGCCTAAGCTGCTGTTACATCCGGGGCAGCTTTCCAGCTCCCGGTATCATCCCGCCAAGGCCGCGCATCATCTTACTCATGCCGCCTTTGCTGGTGAATTTCTTCATCATTTTTTGCATTTGCTTGTGCTGTTTAATTAAGCGCCCAACGTCCTGCACTTGCGTACCTGAGCCCATTGCAATGCGGCGACGGCGCGAACCACTGATAATTTCTGGCTCGCGGCGCTCAGCGGGCGTCATGGAATTAATAATGGACTCCATCTGCTTAAACTGCTTTTCTGCCGCGCCTTGCTGGGCACCGCCCATCTGCGCTAAGTTTACACCACCCATGTTAGGCATTTTTTCTAACAGACCACCCATGCCGCCCATTTTGCTCATTTGTTGCAGCTGATCACGGAAGTCTTCTAAGTCAAAGCCCTTACCTTTTTTCAGCTTCTTGGTAAGTTTTTCTGCTTTTTCTTTATCAATGGTTTGTTCGGCTTGCTCAATCAAGCTCAGAACATCACCCATACCAAGAATGCGCGAGGCAATACGATCAGGGTGGAAAGGGTCGAGGGCGTCGGACTTCTCCCCCATCCCCAAGAACTTAATTGGTTTGCCGGTAATAGCGCGCACTGACAAGGCTGCACCACCACGGGCATCACCATCGATCTTAGTCAGCACCACACCGGTTAATGGCAAGGCATCATTAAAAGCTTTCGCAGTGTTAGCCGCATCTTGCCCCGTCATGGCATCAACCACAAACAGCGTCTCAATCGGATTGATTGCCCCATGCAGCTCGCTAATTTCTGCCATCATTTCATTATCAATGGCTAAACGACCGGCAGTATCCACCAGCACCACATCAATGAATTTCAGCTTAGCCTCGGCAATGGCCGCTCGAGCAATATCTTGTGGCTTTTGGCTAATGTCTGACGGGAAAAAAGTTACGCCAACTTCATTGGCTAAAGTTTCCAGCTGCTTAATGGCGGCTGGGCGGTAAATATCCGCGGAGACCACCATTACTGTTTTCTTTTTGCGCTCTTTTAAGAAACGCGCCAGCTTACCAACAGTGGTGGTTTTACCCGCCCCCTGTAAACCAGCCATTAAGATCACTGCAGGTGGCGCAGCATTGAGAGCCAAATCTTCGTTGGCCTCGCCCATTAAGCTTTCCAGCTCAGCCTGAACAATTTTAATAAAAGCTTGGCCCGGCGACAGACTGCGTGAGACTTCCACACCTACCGCGCGATCACGCACAGCATTAACAAAGTCTTTCACCACCGGCAAGGCTACGTCAGCTTCAAGCAGCGCCATGCGCACTTCACGTAAAGTGTCTTTGATATTGTCTTCGCTCAGGCGCGCTTTACCGGTGACATGGCGTAGCGTCTGCGCAAGGCGATCGGAGAGATTGTCGAACATACAAAGTCCTCAACATGGGGTGCAGCAACAGTGCGCCAGTGACATTTAACCCTTAGAGATTATAAACTGCTGCAAGGCGATTGTTACAATAAACGCTAGAGTATAACCGATCCTGCGCCACTCGACAGCGTCTACAGTTCAATTATCATTTTCTTTAGGATTACCTATGCCTTGTGCTATACCCCCGCTGTTACTGGCTTCCAGCTCAAGCTATCGACGAGCGTTACTGGCACGTTTGCAACTGCCTTTTGTGTGGCACAGTCCAGATATCGACGAGTCCGCGCTGCCCAACGAAACACCACAGGCCCTAGTGCGACGTTTAGCTTTAGCCAAAGCACGAGCCCTCGTTACCGATTACCCTGAGCACATTATCATTGGTTCTGATCAAGTGGCGGTACTGGACGGGCGCATCATTGGCAAACCACACACGGCCGCAGGCGCAACCCAACAACTGCAAGCAGCCAGTGGGCGCAGCCTGACTTTTCTAACCGGACTGGCAGTGCTGGATACTCGCCAAGGCAATTCTGTCGTAGCAGAACAAGCCGACTGCATCCCCTTTACAGTGCACTTTCGCACCCTCAGTGACGCACAAATCCAGCGTTATATAGCCTTAGAGCAACCCTTTGATTGCGCCGGTAGTTTTAAGTCGGAAGGTTTGGGCGTGAGCTTATTTCAAGCAACCGAAGGCAGTGACGCTACCAGTCTAGTCGGCTTACCGCTGATTCGCCTGTGTGACATGCTCAATGCCTGTGGCGTTGCCGTACCATAAACTCTTTATGCCATGCACAAGCTATAAGCTTCACCCGAGAGAAAATTTATAGTCGGCGGGTTTTTTGCTTAAGAATATAAGCAGTGACGCAAATGGCACTGATCAGCATAAAGACGCGCACCCAGGCTAAGGGCACAATCCACATGGAGAAGCTGATGCTGGCCCACATTAAACCCAGCGCCCAAATTTTGCCTTTCAGCGGGATGCCCTGACCTTCTAAATAGTCGCGAATCCACGGCCCAAGCTTAGGATGCAGCACCAACCACAAATAAAAACGTTTAGAGCTGCGGGCAAAACAAGCCGCAGCTAACAGAAGAAAAGGCGTGGTGGGCAGCACAGGCAAAAAAATACCAATCACGCCCAAGGCAACACTTAAACAACCACAGGCAAACAACACATAACGCAATGCGCGACTGCGTGCCTGATGCTGCTGTGGCTCAAGCATTGCCGTCCAACTGTTTATCAGTGACGCGGCTTGAGCAGCACTGGCTTCTCATCTGGCGCTTGGCACAGCAAGAATAGAGCCGTTAAAACTTCCGGAATCTGCTCAACCATGCTGTCGACCAAATCATAGTCTTTGGCAATTTCAGCAAAATCCGGCTGCTCATCAAATAAGCCAGAAGCCACCATGATCGGCAACAACAACTCACTGACTTCGTCTTCTGCATCTTCAAACCAGACTTCTTCGCGTAAGAAAATGCCTTCCATAAAGCCAACACACCAAGCGCGCAAGTCAGAATCATCTGGATTGTCACCCAAATCCAGCTCACACGGCAGAGCCATATCATCATCACTGGCTAACTGGCGCTCAATCTGCGCTTTGAGCTGTAATAAGCCCGCAACAATATCGGCCTCTTCATCGGCATCACGGTAATGCGGTGGCTCAGAAAACAGAACGGCTATCCATTCCTCCGCCGGTACAGCTTCAGGACAAATCGATAAAGCAGTTAAATAGCCATGGGTGGCAATATAATCAAGCGCCTCGTCATGCAGTTCGTCAGCATCGAGGAAAGCTTGCAGGCGGGTCATTTGCTCAGCGAGGGACATGCGTGATTACCATAAAAAATAGAATTGAGCCCTGATTGTAGTCCAGCTCAACCAGAACAGCTAGGGATTGCCAGCATGTAAACCTGCTCTAACGCTAAAGATTCAGCCCCAGGCTAATTTACGCGTATAATGACCAGCTTGATTTGGAGAATGGCATGCAAGATCAGGCGTTACAGACGCTAAAAAGTGTTTTTGGCTATGATGCGTTTCGCGGGCAACAGTCAGCCATCATTGAGCGCATTTGTGCAGGCAATGATGCACTCGTGCTGATGCCCACAGGCGGCGGTAAATCCTTGTGCTATCAACTGCCAGCAGTTCTGCTCGATGGCTTAACTGTGGTGGTATCACCACTGATCGCCTTAATGCAGGATCAAGTCGCGAGCTTAGAAGAGCTTGGCGTTGCCGCTGCAGCACTGAACTCATCACTGAGTCATGATGAGCAGCGTGAAATTGCTGAGCGATTACGCCGCAACGAAATCAAATTACTTTACTTGGCTCCAGAGCGCTTGGTAAAGCCACGCATGCTGGCGTTTTTGCAACACTTACCCATTCGCTTATTTGCCATTGACGAGGCGCACTGTGTTTCGCAGTGGGGCCATGACTTTCGCCCAGAGTATTTACAGTTAGGGCAACTGGCGGAATTATTCCCCAATGTGCCGCGCATTGCTTTAACCGCCACTGCCGACACCCGTACGCGCGAAGAAATCATTACCCGCTTGCATTTGCAAAGCGCAGAATGTTTTCTCTCAAGCTTTGATCGGCCGAACATTTTTTATCGCATCACCCCTAAAGACAACCCGCGCAAACAGCTACTGGATTTCTTGGCACAACGTAAAGGGGATGCAGGGATCGTCTATTGTTTATCGCGTAAAAGTGTCGAATCCACTGCTGAGTTTCTTAGTAGCAAAGGTTTTCCAGCCCTGCCCTATCATGCGGGTCTAGACAATAACCTGCGCGCCTTCCACCAAAAGCGTTTCCTCAATGAGGAAGGTTTAATTATGGTGGCCACCATTGCTTTTGGCATGGGCATTGATAAATCTAACGTGCGCTTTGTCGCCCACTTGGACCTACCTAAATCTTTAGAAGCCTACTACCAAGAAACCGGCCGCGCCGGACGTGACGGCCTACCTGCTGATGCGTGGATGGTGTATGGCCTGCAAGATGTACTGATGCTCAAGCAGATGCTCGCCAACTCAGAAGGTGACGAGCGGCACAAGCGCGTTGAGCAACACAAACTAGAAGCAATGCTGGCTCTTTGCGAAGAAACCCGCTGCCGCCGCCAAGCTTTACTGGCCTACTTTGATGAAGACATGCCGGAGCCTTGCGGTCACTGTGATAACTGCATTGATACCATTGAAACCTGGGACGCTACTGAAGCTGCGCGCCAAGCCTTATCGGCAATTCACCGCACCGGTCAGCGCTATGGGGTTGGTTATTTATCAGATGTGCTACAGGGCCGTGAAAATGATCGTGTGCGTGCTCTAGGCCATCAACATTTAAGCGTATTTGGGATCGGCAAAACCCTCAATGACCATCAGTGGCGCTCGCTGTTTCGACAGCTGGTGGCGCGCAACCTGATTGATGTGGATGTGGAAGGTTTTGGCGGACTGCGCCTATCGGAAAGCTGCCGACCATTATTGCGCGGCGAAACTACACTGTTACTGCGCCGTGACCTCACCCCTCAAACCCGCCCAACCCGCAGTGCCAGCCAAGCCAGTCAACTGGTTCGCAGCCATGAGCGCGAGATGTGGGAATCGTTACGTACTTTGCGCCGCCATTTAGCTGAAGAGCACAGTGTACCGCCCTATGTCATTTTCCCCGACTCAACTCTCTTAGAAATGCTCCGTGAACAACCAGAAGACCTGGATGACATGGCGCAGATCAGCGGTGTGGGCGCACGCAAGCTGGAACGCTACGGTGCTGCATTCTTAAAGGTTCTCAATCAACAAGAAAGTGCCGCCAGCAAGCCAGCACCGAGCAGCCAGGACTTACGCCACGAGTTAGTGACCCTAGCCCGCAGCGGCATGACTCCAGAACAGATCGCACAACAGATGCAGTGCAGCCTGAAAAATGTCTACTCTTTAATGGCCCAAGCCATTGCCGGTAACTTGTTGAGCCTTGAACAAGCTCTCGACCTGCCGGAAGAATTAATCGGGCAAATTCAGGATGCTTTTTTACAAAGCGATGGTGAGCTGCCCAGTGTTGCCAGTATCGCAGACCAGTTCACTCCACAGATCGAAGAAGGGGTGCTCTACTGCGTACGCGCAGCCTTGCAAGCAGAGTTTGGCAGCATTGTTTAATGCCCCTGCTTTTACAACTTTGCCGTTTAGCAGGGTGCTTTTCTGCAACTAGCAAACCGTTGCGCGTCAATCTGCCACAGCCTTGATTGACGCGCATCAAGCCACTCTTCAGTCTTTTCTTAAATACTGCAGATGACGCACAAACATTGTCGTAGCCAACAACCTTCCCGGGTACGTGTCTAACTTACAATGTTTGTGCGGCATTTAACTCTCAAGTACAGCCTTTTGAAAAGTCTGTGCGCAGATTCAGTTTTATGCGTCTTGATAGCTATCAAGGCGCATTTTTTTGTGCCATGCAACACTGCTGCCATACGCCTTGGCAAGCAGAGGTCACAGATGTCTCGCACACAAAAACCCTTAATTTACTCATGCTCTGGCTGTTCAAATGTCGCCCAGCTCGCCAATTCACTTGCCGTGCGTATCGACCGTGCGGGGCTTGCGGAAATGTCTTGCATTGCCGGTGTCGGCGGCGATGTAAAGCCTTTGGTAAAAAAAGCTCAGTCGGCGCGACCAGTGCTGGTCATTGATGGTTGTCACTTACACTGCGCCAAGGCCTGCTTGACCCGTCATAGCGTGGAAGCCGAAGTACACATCACCCTAAGCGATTTTGGCTTACGCAAACGCTACGGGGAGGACTGCTCAGCAGAACAAGCCAATGCGCTATTTACTGAATTGAGCAATATTATTGCCAGCGACAAGCTGCTAAAGCAGGATTAATGCGCAGGCAACGGACGAGCAATAATGCGCCAGTCGTCATCGAGCGCACGCATCTCTGTGATCTTTAAGCGCACCGCATCAGCCATCATGTCAATCGGTAACTGCATGAGCGGCTGCGCACTGGAGCCTAAAAGGGTTGCGGCCATATAGATATACAGCTCATCCACCAGCCCCGCCTGCATAAAAGCGCCAGCTAAGTGCGGCCCTGCCTCAACCATTAATTCATTGACTCCGCGGCGGCCAAGCTCCTGCAGCAAAGCCACTAAATCCACATGCCCGGCCACTTCAGGCAACTGAATATATTCAATATTGGCAGTGTTGGCAGGTGGTTTTTGATGCGTAACAACTAGAACTGGACCAGCTATAAAAAAAGCCAAATCAGTCGACACCCGCAAACCACCATCAATTACGATGCGCAATGGCGGTCGAGATAAGGCCAGATCACGTAACTCAGCATCGAGCGGTAATTGCTCGGCACGCACGGTTAAACGAGCATTATCGGTCATCACAGTATCCGCACCGGTGATGATGGCACTGGAGCGCGCCCGCAACACTTGAACATCAGCTCGAGCAGCAGGGCCGGTAATCCACTGGCTTTCACCGCTGGCCATCGCCGTGCGACCATCTAAACTCATGGCGAGCTTTAAGCGCACAAAGGGTAAGCCCTGCTCCATACGCTTAACAAAACCACAATTGAGTGCGCGCGCAGCAGCAGTGAGCTCACCCTCAAGCAGATCCACCTGAATACCTTGGCCACGCAAACGCGCAATACCGCGCCCTGCAACTTGGGGATTAGGATCTTGCATGGCAATCACCACTCGCTGCACACCGGACTGTACTAGAGCGTCCGCACAGGGCGGGGTTAACCCCTGATGACTGCAAGGTTCAAGCGTGACATAGGCCGTTGCACCACGGGCTAATACGCCTGCCTGACGCAGTGCATGCACTTCCGCATGCGGCTCACCAGCACGTTGATGCCAGCCCGCACCCACCACCTGCTCACCTGCAACTACAAGGCAACCAACCCGCGGATTGGGATGCGTACTGTAGAGCCCTTGTTCAGCGAGACGTAACGCCTGGGCCATATAGGCTTGATCATTCATTGGTCTGCAGCATCATCATCGGCATTAGCGGAGCTACTGGCCATCAGATCAATTTCTTTGCGAAACTCATTGAGATCCTGAAAACGGCGATAGACTGAGGCAAAGCGGATATAAGCCACTTCATCGAGTTTTTTCAGCTCATTCATCACCAACTCTCCCACCACTAGCGACTGCACTTCGCGCTCACCGGTAGCGCGTAATTTACGCTTAATGCGTGCCACAGCCTCCTCTAAACGTTCCAAACTAACTGGACGCTTTTCCAAGGCTCGCAGCATGCCGGCACGAAACTTTTCTTCATCAAAGGGTTGGCGACTGCCATCTTGTTTAATTAGACGCGGCAAAATTAAATCAGCAGTTTCAAAGGTGGTAAAACGGTCTTCACAGAGCAAACACTCACGACGTCGACGCACCTGATCGCCGTTAGCAACCAAACGCGAGTCAATCACCTTGGTATCATTGGCACCACAAAAAGGACAATACATACGGACTGTTCGCTTATTCATTACAAAGAAGCCGATAGTAGCCTATCTTTCTCTGAAGCAAAACTGGCCAGCAGTCGTACAGCTGCTTAGGCTGCTATTTTTCCACTCAATTGCTACAGCAGCGCAAACACAGTGCCTTAATGCTTGGCTTCAATAATCAGCGCGCCCTGCTCTTCGCGCCAGCTCACTCGGCTGAGAAAACTCATGCCCAGCAAAACATCCCGCGGAAACTCACTATCGAGCACCATGGCGTCCACTCCGAGCACTTCAATACTGCCAATTTTTACGCTATTGAGATACACGCGCCAAGCTTGCTCTACGCCGCTGGCAGTGCTGACTGTTACTGGTGTACCGCTGACCTTAAAGTCCAGCCCTAAACGCCGCGCTTGTGCGGCATTCATAGCAATGCTGCTGGCACCTGTATCCACCATAAAAGGCACGCTATTGCCATTAATTGAACCGGTAATCCAATAATGCCCGGCAGCCCCCTTACTAATGGTTAAGCGCCGCTTTTCTGGTGTGGCAAAGCCACCACTGCCATAGTCACGGCTCAATGTATGGGTACTGGTTTCACCATTAATGCGCAACACCGCAGAACGGCTATCAGCACTAATGACTTGAATCCCTTGCGGGCCTGCTTGCCCTGCTTTAACTAAAGTGCGCTGACCATCAATACTCAGCACCGCAGCATTCGGAAACAAGCCCACTACGCGCACATTAGGTTGAGCAAAACAGTTGAGACTGAAAGCCAAAAAAACAATAGATGCCGTCCAACGAGCCAAACCCGCCATAGCCACTTCCTAATTAATCCACAACAATAGATCTGACCACCACAGCGCATAGAGCAATACTGCAGCAAATATTCCAGCTAGGACATCATCCAACATGATGCCCAACCCCCCACCTAGATTGCGATCCAAAAGGGAGATAGGCCAAGGCTTTAAAATATCGAAAAAACGAAACAGCAGAAAACCTAAAATCCACCACTGCCAAGCATTAGGTAAGAAAATCAGGGTTATCCAAACCCCCACCATTTCATCCCAAACAATGCCGCCATGATCATGCACCCCTAAATCTTCAGCCACTTGACCGCACAGCCACACGCCAAAAATAGCTGCCAGCACAATCACCACTAAACCCAGCCACAATGGCAGCAGATAGAAAAGCGGCATCACCGCCAAGCCCGCCAAGGTGCCCCAAGTTCCAGGGGCTTTTCTAGCTAAGCCAGTACCAAAGCCAAACGCAAGAAAATGCCAGATATTGCTCCATACTTTGGGGGCTTGCATAGCCTGTATCTCCCTCAATTAAAATGCCGATAGCCGCTGTACGACTGCGTGACGCTCTGTCCAGCTTGATCCAATAGCTGCACACCTTCACCAGCACAGACTTGACCAATCACCTGCACCGCTGGAAATTGCCGCTGCAACGGGGCAAGCTGCGCAGCTGCAATAGTAAAGGCTAAGTGGTAGTCATCACCACCACTTAGCGCACACTTTAATCCTGCCGCCGCACCCAATAACTGACTCGCTGCCACAGATACGGGCACCTGACTTTGCTGAATTTGCAGACACACCTTGGAGGCTTTGGCGATATGCCCGCAGTCTGCCAACAAGCCATCGGAAATATCCAGCGCAGCATGGGCCTTGCCACGCAAATACTGGCCTAGCGCCAGTTGTGGCTGCGGTGACCAGTAAGCATCGAATAATGGCTGCAAGATAGCGGCCGGGGTGTCCTGCGCTTTTATCTCATCCAGCAGCAACGGCACTGCAGCAGCAGCGGCGCCTAGCGGGCCACTGACACAAAGCACATCACCAACTTGCGCCCCAGAGCGCAATAAAGTCTGCTGTAATGGTGCAGCGCCCAACACCGTCACCGTCATAGCTAAAGGACCGCGGGTGGTGTCACCGCCCACCAAAGTAATCCCGCAGCTCTGCGCCATCGCACTTAAACCTGCACTAAAGGCTTGCAGCCACGTTGCATCCAGCTGCGGTAAGGTTATGGCTAAAGTAAAACCGATGGGAGTAGCGCCCATCGCTGCCAAATCACTGGTCGCCACCGCTAACGTGCGTTGACCCAATAAAAATGCTGGGGCGTTTTCCGGAAAATGAATACCACTGACAAGCGTATCGGTGGATACTGCGCAGCTATGCCCTGCAGGAACCTGCAGTAACGCGCAATCGTCACCAATACCTAAAGAGACATTTTCACCGCCCTGCGCACAGGCAGAGTCGGTGAAAAAATGTTGAATCAACTCAAACTCATTCATCCAGTCGCACCCACCAGGTTAAATCTTGGCAAGTGCGGCCAGACTTATTTTTTATTGAGTTTAGCGTCACGTATTTCTGCTCCGCGCAAACGCAGGGCCAACTTATCTAAGACACCATTGACGTACTTGTGGCCATCGGTAGCACCGAATGTTTTCGCCAATTCAATACCTTCGTTAATCACTACGCGGTACGGTACATCAATGCGTGTACTCAGTTCCCAAGTGGCTAAACGCAAAATTGCCCACTCCACTGGATCCAGCTCGTCCATGGGACGATCCAAATACGGCTCAATTAGCGCATCAATCTCACTTTTCTTGCCGGGCACACCGCGTAAAATCTCATTAAAATAAACGCCATCCACACCGTCGAAATCGTTATCGACGCGAAACTGCGCTTCAATTTCATTGAGGTTCTGCCCAGCCACATGCCACTGGTATAAGGCTTGCATTGCCAAGGTACGCGCCACACGGCGCATGGCAATACGGCCCTTAGCCCGCGGCGGCGGGTTATCGCGACAGTCGTCGTTGTTTAAGCTCACTTTGCCTCCAGCTGCGCAAGCAGGCTGACCATTTCCAGCGCTGATGACGCGGCTTCCACACCTTTGTTACCGGCTTTAGTGCCTGAGCGCTCAATGGCCTGCTCAATGGAGTCAACCGTCAACACACCAAAGGCCACGGGCACACCAAATTGCATTGATACTTGCGCTAAACCTTTAGTGCACTCGCCTGATACATACTCAAAGTGTGGTGTGCCACCACGAATCACTGCGCCTAAAGCGATAATCGCAGCGTACTCTTTACGCTCTGCTACTTTCTGTGCAACTAAAGGCAGCTCAAACGCACCCGGCGCACGGATCACGGTGATATTGTCTTTGCTCACACCGTGGCGTACTAATGTATCAATTGCGCCTTCAACCAAGCTTTCTACAACAAAGCTGTTGAAACGGCCAACAACCAGCGCAAACTTGCCTTGTGGGGCAATAAAGGTACCTTCGATTGTCTTCAAGGTCATGATTTTTCATCCTAATAAAGAGCGAAGGAGCGGCGCTAGTTGCCGCTCCAATAACAGTTAATCCTGCGGTTGCAGGTATTCTACAACTTCTAAGTCGAATCCGGATATGGCATTAAAGCGCATTGGCGTACTTAATAAGCGCATTTTACGCACACCCAGGTCACGTAGGATCTGTGAACCAGCGCCCACGGTGCTGTAAGTCCCTGGGGTTTTTGCCGCTTTAGCACCGCTACCACCCAACTGACGCTCTAAATGCTCAAGCAAATTAGAACCCGTCATTTGATTACCCAGCAATAGCACTACACCGCTACCGGCCTTGGCTACTTGCGCCATGGCCGCGCGCAAACTCCAACGATCTTTCTGTTTCACCATAAACAAATCGCGCAGCGGGTCCATATTATGCACCCGTACCAACGTAGGTTCTTCAGGGCTAATAGTACCTAAGGTCAAGGCCAAGTGAACATCGCCCACGGTGGATTCACGGTAGGTTACTAAATTAAACTGCCCCAGCTCACTGTCGAGATTTTGCGTCGAAACACGCTCAATAGTGCGCTCATTGATCATGCGATAATGAATTAAGTCGGCAATGGTGCCGATTTTAATTCCGTGCTCTTGAGCAAACACTTCCAACTCTGGGCGGCGCGCCATGGTGCCGTCATCGTTCATAATTTCACAGATCACGCCAGTTGGCTCAAAACCACCTAAGCGGGCCAAGTCACAAGCCGCTTCGGTATGCCCAGCCCGCGCCAAAACGCCGCCCGGTTGCCCCATCAGTGGGAAAATATGACCTGGGCTGACGATATCAGCGGCCACAGCATCTTTGGCCGCTGCAGCTTGCACCGTACGGGCACGGTCAGCAGCGGAAATGCCGGTGGTTACGCCTTCCGCGGCTTCAATGGAAACGGTAAATTTAGTCCCAAAGCCCGAACCATTGTGTTGCGCCATCAGTGGCAAGCCTAAACGCTCGCAGCGCTCAACACTCATCGGCATACAAATCAAACCGCGGGCATGCTTAGCCATAAAGTTAATGTGTTCTGCAGTCACGCACTCTGAGGCAATGATTAAATCACCTTCATTCTCGCGGTCTTCGTCATCCATTAAAATGACCATTTTACCGGCACGTATATCTGCAACAATTTCTTCAATAGTATTTAATGACACTGGATAACCCTTCAATTAAGAACGCATAAAGCCATGCTCTGCTAAAAAACCGGCAGTAATGGCTTGGCTAGTTGGCTCAGCGGCGTGCTCACCTTGGAGTAAACGCTCAAGGTAGCGAGCAATTAAGTCGATTTCTAGATTAACTAAATGCCCTGCTTGGTAATCCGCCATGATGGTTTCTTGCAAGGTGTGCGGCACAATAGTCAGTTCAAACTCGCTGCCATTGACACCATTCACCGTCAAACTGGTGCCATCCACGGTGATCGAGCCTTTCATGGCGATATAGCGCGCCAGCTCTTTCGGTGCGCGAATCCAAAACTCAACGGCGCGCGCGCTGTCACTGCGTGATAGCACCTCACCAACACCATCAACGTGACCACTAACTAAGTGCCCACCTAGACGGGTAGTCGGCAAAAGAGCTTTCTCTAAGTTAACTTGACTGCCATTTTTAAGATTCACAAAGGCACTCCGGGCCAGTGTTTCACGGCTGACATCGGCGCAAAAGCCATCGCCTGGCAATTCAACCACGGTTAAGCACACGCCATTAACGGCGATACTGTCACCCAGTTTCACATCACCTAGATCTAACTTTCCGGTAGCCACGCGTACGCGCACATCACCACCCGTTGGGGTCATGCTGCGAATCTGGCCTACGGCTTCGATTATTCCTGTGAACATAAAACCTCCGCACAATACGAACTCTGCATATTCGCTTGTGTCGATCTCCTGTTTAAGAACAAACAAGGCTTTTTTTGATCGAATGGGAGTGTGCCATGCAAGGTCTGCACGGTAACGGATCCCGCTCTCTCTTCATCCGGACTGTAACCGTCGGCCTTGGGATCGCACCAAGTCTGCTGACCTTACTCACCTTAAAAAAAGATCAATAAGCGCTCGTGGGCTATGCCTGTATCAGGCAATTACCACCGGTGGGGAATCTCGCCCCGCCCTGAGAACGTCACTAGCACTTTTTATCTGTGTTAGCGGCGTACTTTTTACCATAAATTGCCTTGCACTGCACCATCTGCCTGAGCTCTGCGCCGAGATTTTCAAAGTCTCTAGACTCATCTTAGCTGTGCGCAACTCGCTGTAAGCAAGCTCGCCTGCTGCTCTCACGCCAAGCAGCACTCAACGCTAAGCGCTACAAGCACACACCCATAACCTGACTAACAAGCGGTAAATCGTCACTTTATTCGTAAAACATCAGCCTTAACCTATGGCCAGGCTCCGTTTGACGGTATACTTTACGGTTTTCCGATTAGCCGTCTTTTATTTAGGGGTCCCACTGCATTATGGATACGACCTATCAGCCGCATGCCATTGAAACCACTTGGTACCAGGATTGGGAAACCAATCAATACTTTGCCCCGCAAGGTTCTGGCCAGCCGTACACCATTATGATTCCGCCGCCGAACGTCACCGGCAGCTTACATATGGGTCACGGTTTTAATAACGCCATTATGGATGCGCTGATTCGCTACCGCCGTATGCAAGGCCGCAATACTTTGTGGCAGCCAGGTACTGACCACGCCGGTATCGCCACGCAAATGGTGGTGGAGCGCCAATTGGCGGCCCAAGGTCAAGACCGTCATGATCTGGGCCGTGAAGCCTTCCTCGATAAAGTCTGGGAGTGGAAAGAAGAATCAGGCGGCACTATTACTCGCCAGATTCGTCGTCTGGGCAGTTCGGTGGACTGGTCCCGTGAGCGCTTCACCATGGATGACGGTATGTCAGACGCGGTGCAAGAAGCCTTCGTACGCCTGCATGAAGACGGCTTAATTTACCGTGGCAAACGTCTGGTCAACTGGGATCCTAAATTCCACACTGCAATTTCTGACCTTGAAGTGGAAAACCATGACGAGAAAGGTCATTTATGGAACCTGCGCTACCCTCTAGCTGACGGTGCTAAAACAGCTGACGGGAAAAACTATTTAGTGGTGGCCACCACCCGCCCGGAAACCATGCTCGGTGATAGCGCGGTTGCGGTACACCCAGAAGATCAGCGCTATAAAGCCCTAATTGGTTCGTATGTGGAGCTGCCTTTAGTCGGCCGCCGCATTCCCATTGTTGGCGATGACTACTGTGACCCAGAGTTTGGTACTGGTTGTGTAAAAATCACCCCAGCCCATGACTTCAATGACTATGAAGTGGGTAAACGCCATAACCTGCCCTTGATTAATATTCTTGACCAAGATGCTGCAGTGTTAGCTGTGGCGCAAATTTTCAATGCCGACGGTTCGGTCAATGACTCGCTAGATAACAGCCTGCCAGCCGAGTTTGCCGGTCTAGATCGTTTCGAAGCACGCAAGCAGATTGTCACCGCTATGCAAGCTGCCGATTTACTGGTGAGCATTGATGATCACGCCCTGAAAACGCCGCGCGGCGACCGTTCGGGCGCAGTGATAGAGCCTTGGCTCACCGACCAATGGTACGTATCCACTAAGCCACTGGCCGAGCCTGCAATTGCTGCAGTGGAAGATGGCCGTATTCAATTTGTGCCCAAGCAATACGAAAACATGTACTTCAGTTGGATGCGCGACATTCAAGACTGGTGCATCAGCCGCCAACTCTGGTGGGGCCACCGTATTCCAGCCTGGTACGACGATGCGGGCAATGTTTATGTCGGCCGCAACGAAACCGAAGTGCGCGAAAAGCATAATCTGGGCGATACTAATCTGCGCCAAGACAATGACGTGCTGGACACTTGGTTCAGCTCAGGCTTATGGACGTTCTCCACCTTAGGTTGGCCAGAGCAAACTGACTACTTAAAAACCTTCCACCCCACCGATGTGTTGGTGACCGGTTTTGACATCATCTTCTTCTGGGTCGCACGCATGATTATGCTAACCATGCACCTGATCAAAAATGAAGATGGCACACCGCAGATTCCATTTAAAACTGTCTATGTGCATGGCCTAGTGCGTGACAACCAAGGGCATAAAATGTCCAAGTCGCGCGGTAACGTGTTAGATCCACTGGATATCATTGACGGTATTGATCTAGAAACCTTAGTGGAAAAGCGCACCAGCGGCATGATGCAGCCACAAATGGCCAAGAGCATTGAAAAGCAAACCCGCGAAGAGTTTGCCGATGGCATTGCCAGCTATGGCACTGACGCCTTGCGCTTCACCTTCTTATCACTGGCCTCTACCGGCCGTGACGTGAAGTTTGATATGGGTCGCGTGGATGGCTACCGCAACTTCTGCAATAAAATCTGGAACGCTGCCCGTTATGTGATGATGCAGTGTGAAGATCAGGATTGCGGCTTAGACAATGCAACTGTAGAGCTCACCGTGGCAGACCGCTGGATCATCTCACAACTGCAGCGCACTGAAATTGAAGTGGCGCGTCAGTTGGATAATTTCCGTTTCGATCTAGCCGCACAAGCGCTGTATGAGTTTATCTGGCATGAATACTGTGACTGGTACTTGGAGCTATCGAAGCCAGTGCTTTGGGATAAAGAAGCGCCCGTTGAGCGCACCCGCGGCACCCGCCGCACTTTAGTCCGCGTACTGGAAGCGGCACTGCGTTTAGCCCACCCATTTATGCCCTTTATCACTGAAGAAATCTGGCAACGTATCGCGCCCATGGCCGGTAAAACTGGTAAAACCATTATGCTGCAGCCGTTCCCCTGCAGTGACAGCAAGGGCCTTGATGCGCAGGCAGAGGGTGATATTGAGTGGCTCAAAGAGCTGATGCTAGCGCTGCGCAATATCCGTGCAGAAATGAATATCAGCCCCGGCAAGCCTATTCCACTGTTCCTTGGCAACACCACTGCGGAAGATATTCGCCGCCTAGAGGTCAACCAAGTCTCACTCAATAAGCTGGCCAAGCTTGATACCGTCACCCTACTGAGCTCAGACCAAGAAGCACCGATGTCGGCCACTGCCATGGTCGGCGAGATGCAAGTTTTAGTCCCCATGGCCGGTTTGATTGATACCCAAGCTGAATTAGCCCGCTTAGATAAAGAAATTAAGCGTTTAAATGGTGAAATTAAACGTGTGGTTGGTAAGCTCTCCAACCAAGGCTTTGTCGCTAAAGCGCCAGCCGATGTAATTGAAAAAGAACGTGCTAAGCAAGCAGATTACGAGCAAGCATTAGCCCGTTTAACTGAACAACATACGCGTATTGCCAGCTTAGACTAAGCTGATTTATCTCCCTATAAATAACGGGGTTGAGTGAGCTTTTTCGCCACCACCCCAATGAAGAGGCATGCACATATGACGACATTTTCAAAAAAAGCACTGCTAACATTGAGCGCACTTACCTTGGCCATGGGCACTTCATTCGGTGCTTTAGCAGAATCGGTCAAATCAGTCGCAGTCACCGCAATTGTTGAACACCCAGCGCTCGACTCCGCTCGCGATGGCGTTTTAGATGCCCTCAACGAAGCCGGCTACAGCGAAGGTAAAAACCTCAAATGGCAATACCAAAGCGCCCAAGGCAACACCGGCACTGCAGCACAAATCGCCCGCAAGTTTATTGGCGACCAAGCTGACGCCATCGTAACCATTGGTACCCCCTCTGCCCAAGCGGCAGTGGCTGGCACCAAGCGCATCCCCATTGTCTTTACTGCGGTGACTGACCCAGTCCAAGGCCAGCTCACGCCAAGCTGGGAAGCCAGCGGCACTAACGTGACCGGTGTTTCCGACGTCCTTGAGCTGGGCAAGCAGATGGAGCTGGTTAAGCAAGTAGTACCTGAAGCCAAGCGCATTGGCATCGTCTACAACCCCGGCGAAGCCAACTCTGTTGCGGTGGTCGAGGCACTAAAAGAAATCTTGCCGCAATATGACCTGACTCTGGTTGAAGCCGCCGCACCACGTTCAGTGGATGTGGGCAGCGCAGCACGCAGCCTCGTCGGTAAAGTCGATGTGATTTATACTAACACCGACAATAACGTGGTCTCCGCTTATGAAGCGCTGGTAAAAGTCGGTAACGACATGCAGATTCCTTTGATTGCATCGGATACCGACAGTGTTAAGCGTGGCGCCATTGCCGCCCTTGGCGTGAACTACCATGATTTAGGCCTGCAAACGGGTCGCATCGTGGTGCGCATACTAGAAGGCGAAAAGCCCGGCGATATCAAGCCGCAAACCAGTGAAAACATTCAGTTGTTTATCAACTTAGCCGCTGCTGAAAAACAAGGCGTGACCTTGTCAGAAGAGCTGATTGAGAGCGCCACTGAAGTAATCCGTTAATACCCTACCGCGCCCCGAGTACTGCACAGTGCTCGGGGTCTTTTAATTTAGCCTTCGGTCAACCTGCCCATGTCCCTGTTTTCAATGTTTGGTGCCCTTGAGATCGGCCTGATCTTTAGTTTAGTGGCACTCGGGGTGTTTATCTCCTTCCGCTTACTCCGCTTTCCTGACTTAACTGTTGACGGCAGCTTCCCCTTAGGCGGCGCTGTGGGTGCATTATGCATTTCCAGCGGCATGGACCCCTTTCTAGCCACTGCCCTGGCAGCGCTCGCCGGCGCTTGTGCTGGCGTGCTCACCGCAATTTTAAATGTGCACTTAAAAATCATGGATTTACTGGCCAGTATTCTCATGATGACCGCCCTGTACTCCATTAACTTACGCATTATGGGCAAGCCCAACATTCCTCTGATTATGGAACCAACTGTGTTTACCATTCTGGAGCCCAGCTGGCTGATCGACTATATTGCCCGCCCAGTAATTTTAATTATTGTCGTTATCCTCGCCAAGCTCGCGCTGGATGCTTATTTTTCCACCCGCCAGGGCTTGGCCATTCGCGCCACCGGCTCCAACCCTCGCATGGCCCGCGCGCAAGGCATTAATACTGGCGCAATGATTATTTTAGGCATGGCCATTTCTAATGGTCTGGTCGGCTTAGCCGGCGCCCTATTCGCGCAAAGCCAAGGTGGCGCAGATATCTCCATGGGCATTGGTACTATTGTGATTGGTTTAGCCGCAGTGATTGTCGGCGAGAGCATTCTGCCGTCGCGCAAACTGTTTTTGATTACCTTAGCGGTGATCTTGGGTGCTATTGTTTATCGTTTCTTTATTGCCTTAGCCCTCAACAGCGACTTTATCGGCTTGCAAGCACAAGACCTCAATTTAATTACTGCATTGCTGGTCACCTTTGCTTTGGTGATCCCACTACTCAAACAGCGCATGTCACGGCGCAAGAGGGTTTAAGATGCTTAAAGCCAATGATTTACACATCACTTTCAACCCCGGCACGCCCATTGAAACCCGTGCTTTATGTGGCATGTCCCTGCAAATTCCTACCGGCCAGTTTGTCACCGTCATTGGCACCAATGGGGCAGGCAAATCCACTTTCCTCAACGCTATCTCTGGTGATTTAGGGGTCGATAGCGGGAGCATTTTAATTGATGATATGGATGTCACGCAGATGCCTGTTTGGGAGAGAGCCAAACAAGTTGCGCGAGTATTCCAAGACCCAATGGCCGGCACCTGTGAAGATCTGACCATTGAAGAAAATATGTCGTTGGCAGAACAGCGCGGCCAACGTCGCGGCCTGAGCCGTGCAGTTAAAGCATCGCAGCGGGATAACTTTCGCGCCCACTTAGCGACCTTGGGCTTAGGCCTCGAAAACCGCTTACACGACCGCATTGGCTTACTCTCCGGCGGTCAGCGTCAAGCAGTCAGTTTGCTCATGGCAGCTTTGCGCCCATCACAAATATTGCTGCTTGATGAACATACCGCAGCGCTCGATCCGCGCACCGCTGACTTTGTGTTACAGCTGACTGAGCGCATTGTCGCCGAAAAACAGCTGACCACCATGATGGTGACCCACAGCATGCGCCAAGCTCTAGATGTTGGCGATCGCACCATCATGCTGCACCAAGGTCAAGTAGTGCTGGATGTCAGCGGTGATGAACGCAAAGGGCTGGGGGTAGCTGATTTGCTCGCAATGTTCGAACAAGTGCGCGGCGAAAAACTGGCCGACGACGCTTTACTGCTGAGCTAAAATGAACCTGCAGCTGGGCTGGGTACTGCTCCTGCTATTTTGCGCAGTGGTGTTATTTGTCCGCAACAAACCACGTATGGACGTGGTTGCCATACTGATGATTGTGGCTCTACCACTGACTGGCGTGCTCACTGTGCAAGAAACCCTTGCGGGTTTTAGCGACCCCAGCGTTGTGGTGATCGCGGCGCTCTTTGTCATTGGTGAAGGTTTAGTGCGCACGGGCATTGCTTATCAACTTGGTGAGCGCTTAATGCAGCGTGCCGGCAGCAGTGAAACTCGCCTGATCGTACTATTGATGCTTACCGTAGCTGGACTCGGTTCAGTCATGAGCTCCACCGGTGTGGTAGCCATTTTCATCCCCATTGTGCTTAGCATCTCTGTGCGCCTGAATATCCACCCAAGCCGCCTTATGATGCCCCTAAGCTTTGCCGGCTTAATCAGCGGCATGCTCACTCTGGTTGCGACCCCGCCCAACATGATTGTCCACAGTGAACTGGTGCGAGCGGGCTACAGTGGTTTCAGCTTTTTTTCTTTTGCCCCCATTGGTTTAACTGTCTTGGTTTTAGGTGTCATCTATATGCTTGCCACACGCCACTGGCTGGCCAGTGCCGACAGTCAAAAAGCCGCCGGTGAGCCACGCCACCATATTGCCGACCTTGTGCGTGATTACCGTTTGGCGGGTCGCGAACGACGCTTACGCGTGCGCCCAAACTCCAACCTCGTCGGACAAACTTTAAACGAGCTACAGCTGCGCAAACAATACGGCATTAACGTGATTGCCGTAGAGCGCCAGCGGCGTTTCCGGCGCACCCTGCTCGGCGCTACGGGTAGCACTGAGCTGCGCAGCGGCGACGTCCTACTGGTCGACTTAGTAAGCCCCACCATTGATCTATTAAACTCCTACTATGAACTGGGCATTGAACCTGTTGCCATGCAAAACAGTTACTTCAATGACCACCACCGCACCTTAGGTGTCGCTGAAGTAATGCTACCGCCAGACTCACGCTTAACCGGCAAAACCATTCAAGAGCTGGGCTTTCGTAGTAAGCGCAAACTTAACGTCATTGGCCTACGCCGCAATCAACACGCTTTAGATGGTTTATTAGTTGATGAGAAGCTGAAAGCTGGCGACACCTTACTGGTGGCAGGTAACTGGCAAGATATTCGTAACTTACAAGGTCATAACCGGGATTTTTTAGTCCTGAGTCTACCCGCCGAAGTGGATGATGTGGCGCCGGCGCTCAGCCAAGCACCTCACGCCTTATTTAGCTTGGCAGTGATGGTCATCTTGATGGTGAGCGGCATTGTACCTAACGTTCTTGCGGTATTTATTGGCTGCCTATTAATGGGTGCTTTTCGCTGTATTGATATGGAAAGCGCTTATCGCTCCATTCACTGGCCAAGTATTTTACTGATTGTTGGCATGCTACCCTTTGCCCTAGCGCTGCAAAAAACCGGCGGGATTGCTTTAGCTGTGGAAGGCTTATTGGGGCTATTTGGCAATGCTGGGCCACGGATGATTTTGGCAATATTATTTATCACCACAGCAGTGATCGGACTCTTTATTTCCAACACAGCCACTGCAGTACTCATGGCTCCAGTCGCCATTGCCAGCGCTCAAGCACTGCAAGCATCCCCAGCCCCCTTCGCTATGATCGTGGCCTTGGCTGCCTCAGCAGCTTTTATGACGCCCATTTCCTCACCGGTTAACACCTTAGTGCTGGGACCCGGTCAGTACAGGTTCAGTGATTTTGTGCGCATTGGCGTGCCTTTTACGCTGATTGTGATGTTCGCAAGCGTGCTTTTAGTGCCGATACTTTTTCCTTTGTAAGGGCTAGAGCAGTCATGCATGAACGCTATGCACCTGTGGTAGTACATGTCTTAAAACTAAACATGACTTGCGCGTGCCGTACTGGATGAATACCGCTTTTCCCTCAATGCGCTTTCCCAGCGCCATTCGGGCACTACGCTATCCTTGGCGACGCTTACCACGATACTCATGCACTACTCATTGATCCGTGATGTTGCTGGCAAGATTGATGCACGTCTCTTGAAAAGCACATCTGCCAGTAAGCTCTCATTATTTACCAGCGTTTTTAGAAGCCTAACGCGCGCGCATTTAAAAAGAACGCTGTCTTATTCATTCAGACACTACAGATGCTCAATGCCTGCTTCGATGTTGCTGTGACGAGCGAAGCCATGGATGGCGCAGCGCCGGATTTGCCCCCCTGCTGGGTTCATCGATGGAAAAACAGCAATATCGAAGCACAGCACAGCGCGCAACTTCAGTCGATATATTTAAGCACTTTACGAGCGGGCCGCCTGCGCAGTCAGCTCATATCAACAACTCTTAACCTCAGTAGAGATATTCAAGCTTTTGCGGGCGAGCTGCCCGCGCTCCCAAATCGAGCGCAGCACTGACTATCCAAAACTAGCGAAGTACAGGCAATAAAAAACGGCAGACTGCTCACACAATCTACCGTTTCAGTTAACGCTCAGTTAAACAGCATTAGGCTCGCGGCAGAGTTACACCGCGCTGTCCTTGATACTTACCATCACGGTCCTTATACGACACTTCACACTCTTCATCTGATTCAAAAAACAACATCTGCGCAACACCTTCATTGGCATAAATCTTTGCCGGCAATGTCGTTGTATTCGAGAACTCAAGTGTCACATGCCCTTCCCACTCTGGCTCAAGGGGCGTCACGTTAACGATAATTCCACACCGAGCATAAGTACTCTTGCCCAAACAAATGGTCAGCACATTGCGTGGAATCCGGAAAAACTCCACAGTACGCGCCAAAGCAAACGAGTTAGGCGGGATAATACACACCGGCCCCTTCACATCGACAAAACTCTTCTCATCAAAGTTTTTCGGATCCACCGTCACCGAGTGCAAGTTAGTGAACACCTTAAACTCATCAGCACAGCGCACATCATAGCCATAACTGGATACACCATAAGAGATCAGACGCTCATCACCCTCATTGCGCACCTGACGCTCCACAAAAGGCTCAATCATGCCGTGCTCTTGCGCCATACGACGAATCCACTTATCGGGCTTTATGCTCATACGAACCTTCCTAAACTCTGGGTATTTAAGTCAATAAAATTTGACCGTAGTTTACCTGCAACAGCTAAGAGTTAACACAACCCAGCCAGCAAGAATGAACCCTGCCTATAAAATATAAACCTTAGCCTTTTGGATCATTTTTAAAATAATGCTGGCACTTCAGTAAAAAACAGGTAAAGTACACCTCACTGCTGCTGCAAATGTGTAACCGTGAATCAATATATGTTTAGATCTCGATCCAATCATTGCTACGACTCCTGTAACTCCTTGCGCTCAGTATCACCTTGGGCTCAGCCTAAGTATAATTTTACTTCGTACAAGGAGACATACAATGTCTAATCGCCAAACTGGTGTAGTTAAATGGTTTAACGATGAAAAAGGCTTCGGCTTCATCACTCCTCAATCAGGTGACGATCTTTTCGTTCACTTCCGCGCTATCCAAAGCGACGGCTTCAAAAGCCTTAAAGAAGGCCAGACTGTATCTTTCGTAGCTGCTCGCGGCCAGAAAGGTATGCAAGCTGAAGAAGTACAAGTTGTTTCTTAATTTGTGCTCCTGAAAAAACCCGCTTCGGCGGGTTTTTTTATGCCTGTAATTTGTCAATGCTTAGCCACTGACAAACCAAACATAAATAAAAACGCGCCACTTACAAAAAGCAAACCTTTTATAAGTGACGCGCAGTAAAACTTTTTAACTATCTAGCTAGCTTTTTACGGCAGGCTTTGCACCAGGTATCTCAGCAGGCTTACGCGTTGCTGGTGTAGAACGACGGAAATAACTGACCTGTTGCTGTCCACTAATTCCACGTGGCACTTCTTCAATCTCACCACCTTTCTTTAGGAAAGCGGCTGTTTGTTCTTCAAGTGTTGTACGCGAAGTCACAGCTTCTGCTGGCTTCGTACGAGTACTAGAACCTTTAATACGCATGACGACCTAATCCTCCTCAAAGGTTTTGGCCCACTATAATATGCCAAAAACGCATAAAAGTCAAAACCATATAACTTTTAGCTATAAAAAAGCAACACTAAGAACGTTTTTAAAACTTAACCGCGAAACAGCCGCAAGTGAAATAACCCATGCAGAGCAAAGATCACTCACACGGGATCATTGCGACGCAATAACTCCTCCGGCCAATGCACAATATATTCATCTTCTGGTGGCGGCATTTGCAAATGGTAACCTTGCGCGTCTAAGTTTTTTAGCACCTCAACAATATCCTCCCGAACCAAAGTTCTCTCGGGCGTTAGCACCAAATCAAATGCGTGCTTAGCCGGACCAAACAACTCTAGCAAAGGTGCTGGCACACGCTTCAATGCATCTGCCCGCAACACATACAGATACATTCCGCTCTTCTTAGTACTATGATAAACCGAACAAATTCGTTTCACTGTATATCCTCTAAACACTGCAATAATGACTCACCCAGCAACTCTCGGCGCCACCCTTGCAAACTCTCCGGCAAAGTATAAGGGCCACTGGGGTAGCCGCTACGCAAAAGCTCTTCAAGGATTTTTTTACGCAGCATCATTTCTGGGGCGATATCGAGCTTCCCCCCAAGATCCAGACCTATTTTGCGTAAACGCTTTAATAGTTTAGTTGCCTCAACGGGCAAAGGCTCAGGCAGGGCCGGCGGCCAATCTTGCTCAGGCAAACCCTTGGCCTGCTTAATCAGACTTAATAAAGTAGCACCTTCTTTACGCAAGATACGCGGATGCATATCCTCCAACTGAGCCAGGTGCGTCATATCTCTGGGTTGCTCATTGGCCAACGCCCACAGCGTACTCTCACGAATAATGCGATTGCGCGGCACATCACGCGCGCGGGCTTGCAACTCGCGCCATGCTGCCAACTCTCGTAACACTGCAAGCTGCTGCGGGGTCAACTTCCACGCTAATTTCACTGTACGCCAAAACTCGTAAGGGTCAGGCTCTTGCTCATAGCTGGCAACTAAAGCGGCACCATCTTCCAACACCCAAGCATACTTTTGCTCAGTCAACTGCTGGGCAAGCGCTTGATAGACATCAACTAAGTAGGCTGTATCTTGCGCTGCATAAAGCACTTGCAGCTCGGTTAACGGGCGCTGCAACCAATCAGAGCGGGTCTCGCCTTTAGGCAGCTCAATGTCTAATAGCTGCTCCACTAAACGTGAATAGCCCATTGAAAAGCCAATATTTAAATACCCAGCAGCTAACTGCGTATCAAACATTGGCGCAGGCAGAGCGCCCACCAGCAACGAAAACACTTCAAGGTCCTCGCCGCAAGCATGCAGCACCTTGACCACCTGCGGATTATTAAAAAGCTGCGCTAAAGGCTGCCAATTATTAATCAACAAAGGATCAAGCAAGTAAGTATTTTCACCATCACTGACCTGCAACAGGCCGGCAATCGGGTAGAAGGTATCAACGCGGATAAACTCAGTATCCAAGGCTATAAATGCTAATGTATTCCAATATTTGCAGCGCTCTGCTAGCTCAGCGTCGCTGCATATCCAGTTAATTTGTATGGTCACAAGGATGGTTCCTTAAAATTCACCTGCAGTATACAAGCCTCAGCACCTCTTAACACAGCTACTAGGCGCTGAAGCCATGACCCTAAGCAAAAGTCCTGCACTGTTATTGTGTTATAAATGCTGGGAAGTACAATTCATTAAATTGTTTCAGTGTTGGGGTGGCTTTTGATCAAACTTTTGTTAGTCGATGACCATGACCTGGTGCGCACTGCCATTGCGCGAATGCTCAGTGACATCAGCGATTTACAGGTATTAGGGCAAGCCAGTAGTGGCGAGCAAGCGTATAGCATGCTTGCTGATTTAGAGCCGCACGTTGTCCTCATGGATATTCGTATGCCTGGCATTGGCGGCCTAGAAGCTACTCGTAAAATCAAACAACGCTTCCCGCAAGTTAAAGTGCTGGCACTCTCCGCCTATGCCGACGACCCATTCCCGACCCGTTTGTTGCAAGCTGGTGCCAGCGGTTACCTTACTAAAGGCAGCTGCATTGAAGAAACTGTCCGTGCCATTCGCCTAGTCGCCGCTGGCAAACACTACTTAAGCCCAGATATTGCCCAGCAGATGGCCCTTAAGTCATTCGATAACAATCAACACAACTGCCCATTCGAGCAACTGTCTGACCGTGAAATGCAAGTATCCTTAATGATTGCCAACGGCCAAAAGATTCAGTCAATTTCTGACCTGCTGTGCGTATCACCAAAAACAGTCAACACCTATCGCTACCGGATTTTTGATAAGCTCAACATTGAAAATGACGTGGAGCTGGCATTACTCGCCGTACGCCACAATCTTGTTGAAAACTCCAACCCATAAGCCTACCAATGACCAGCCAACCTTTTGATGCTTCCGCCTTCTTGCGCTCTTGCACCCAACACCCAGGGGTATACCGCATGTTTTCGGCTGATCAGCAATTGCTCTATATTGGCAAGGCTAAAAACCTTAAAAACCGCTTAAGCAGCTATTTTAAAACCACAGTTAGCGCACCTAAAACCGCAGCACTCGTTGCCAAAATAGCCAGTATCGAGCTAACTGTTACTGCCAACGAAACAGAAGCGCTTCTACTTGAACAAACCCTAATCAAGCAGTGGCGACCGCCCTACAATATTTTATTGCGTGATGATAAAAGCTACCCTTATGTCATTGTCTCTAGCAATGAGTTCCCACGCTTAGGGATGCACCGCGGTAGCAAAAAAAAAGCAGGCCGCTATTTTGGCCCTTACCCCAGCGCTGGGGCGATTAAAGAAAGTCTCAGCCTGCTGCAAAAAGCCTTTAAAGTGCGCCAGTGCGAAGATAGCTTTTACCACAACCGCAGCCGCCCTTGCCTGCAATACCAAATTCAACGCTGCAAAGCACCCTGCGTAGGTTTAGTGGATGCCGCTGAATACGCTGAAGATGTACGCCTATCTATCATGTTCTTAGAAGGTCGCAGTAACGCTTTAACCGATGAGCTAACCCAAGCCATGGAACAGGCTGCACAGCAGCTTGATTTTGAACAAGCTGCTGCACTACGGGATCAAATAGCGCTTTTACGCCGCGTTCAAGACCAGCAAAGCATGGAAGGCGGACACGGCAATGTCGATATTATTGCCGCAACAGCCACAGCTGGCGGTGCCTGCGTGCATATAATCAACGTCCGCGACGGTCGTGTTTTAGGCAGTAATAACTTTTTCCCACAAGTTGCTATTGAAGAAGACAGCGCCAGCGTCTTAGCCGCATTTACCGCGCAATACTACTTAGGCCGCCAAGATCGCGATTTTCCCAGTGAGCTTATTGTCAGCAGCGACCACGCCGACTGGCCAGCAATTGCCGCAGCTATCGCCCAACAATGTGGCCAACACATTGGTATTCGTTACCGTGTTCGCGGCACGCGCGCGCGCTGGCAACAACTGGCTATGACCAATGCCGAACAAGCCCTGCAGACTCGCTTGGTCAATCGCACGCAAATGGCCGCGCGTTTTACTGCTCTGGCCAAAGCATTAGAGCTACCTGAAGCGCCCAACCACTTAGAGTGCTTTGATATCAGTCACTCCAGTGGCGAGGCAACTGTTGCTTCTTGCGTGGTGTTTGGTCCTGAAGGACCGCGCAAATCTGATTACCGCCGTTACAATATAGAAGGTGTTACCGCTGGCGATGACTATGCGGCAATGCGCCAAGTGCTCCATCGCCGACTCAGCGGTGCGCTAGAAAATCAAGGCAAACTGCCTGATGTACTCTTAGTTGACGGCGGCAAAGGTCAACTGAATATGGCCCGCGAGGTTTTTACCGAACTGAAGATAGAGCACGTTCTGCTGCTCGGTGTAGCTAAAGGCGCGACTCGCAAAGCAGGCTTTGAAACGTTATACATCAATGACACGGCAACCGAGCTTAATTTACCCAGTCACTCGCCTGCCTTGCACCTTATTCAACAAATTCGCGACGAAGCTCACCGCTTCGCCATTACAGGGCACCGTGCGCGCCGCGGCAAAACTCGCCGCACCTCGGTACTCGAAGGTATAACAGGCGTCGGCCCTAAACGCCGTCGCGAGCTGCTAAAATACTTTGGTGGCTTACAAGAGCTATCCCGTGCCAGCGTCGAAGAAATCGCAAAAACCCCTGGTATCAGTAAAACTCTTGCCGAATCTATATATAGTGCACTGCGCCAAGGGTAAACTATCCTCCTTCAAATCTTTACCAAGAAAATAATTACTCAATGAATATCCCAAATATTTTAACTGTAATGCGCGTGGCACTGATTCCCGTCTTTATTTTAATGTTCTACTTGCCATTTTCTTGGAGTTACTGGGCCGCCAGCGCCGTTTTCGCCTTCGCCAGCTTCACTGACTGGCTGGATGGCTATCTGGCTCGCCGCTTAAATCAAAGCACCCCTTTCGGCGCTTTCCTTGATCCCGTAGCCGATAAACTTTTAGTTGCAGTGGCCTTAGTGCTCTTAGTCGCGGAGCATGCAAACTTATGGCTGACCTTACCGGCAGTGATTATTATCTGCCGAGAAATCATGGTATCGGCTTTGCGCGAGTGGATGGCCGAACTGGGTGAGCGTGCGCAAATTGCCGTTTCCAATATAGGCAAATGGAAAACCGCAGCACAAATGCTGGCTCTAATTATTTTACTGGCCAACCCACCTGCGTTTAATCAGTGGGTGATTAGCGGTTATGCTTTACTGATACTTTCAGCAGTGCTGACACTGTGGTCAATGGTCCAGTATTTACTGGCAGCCAAACCACATTTACACACCAAACAAAAAGAAGATTAACTTTTTTACAATCAAGGGCTTGACTAAATATTCTGATTCGCTATTATAGCGCCCGTCACCAAGACATTGCGGGAATAGCTCAGTTGGTAGAGCACAACCTTGCCAAGGTTGGGGTCGCGAGTTCGAATCTCGTTTCCCGCTCCAGTTTGTCATCAAGAATGCCGCTTAGTGCGGCGTTTTTGTTTAGGCCGGGTGGTAGAGTGGTTATGCAGCGGATTGCAAATCCGTGAACGCCGGTTCGATTCCGGCCTCGGCCTCCAAACAAATTAAAAGCCCCTAGCAGTAATGCTCAGGGGCTTTTTTTTGCCTCTTAAATGCCGCCTAACTCATACCGCAAACAGCCACTTCCAGCAAAGCCCCACCTAAAAGTCACAGTTGTGCACTGCATTAGCACGTTGTAGGCTTGATACTCCTTGCACTCAGTGCGATACATTACTAACCGGTCAGTGCAATAAAAGCTAAAAGCAGCTGGCAGCGCTAACCGCCCTTTTATTTTCTTACGGTAACCGACTGCATGCCTTACTTACGTACTTTTGGGATACTGGCCTTGACTGCTTCGCTCAGTGCTTGCCAAGTATTCACAGCAAACACCCAGAGCACAGAGCCCAGCACACGCTTGCAGGGTGCCCTGACCTACTCTAATGCACAGTGGTTATTCCAGCCCTGCTCTTCATCTGACAACTACGTTTTAAAACCCTCGCAGGCACTGAGCGAAGAGCTCGATATGCTTCGCCCTGAAGCACCAGAAGGTTTATTTGTCGACTTCAGCGGCCATTTCGATGCCAGCAAGCAGAGTTTCACACCAACCCAACGCTATCGCCTACAAATCGAAGGGCACGGCTGTGACGATGCAGACTTTACCCGCTTATTAATACGGGCCAGCGGTAACGAACCCTTTTGGTCAGTACTGCAAACCCCTAAAGGTTTGATTTTAAACCTCCCCGGCGAGCCAGCGGTTGCCTTACCCTACATCGAAGAGCAACTCCCAGGCGGTCAATTTAATATCAGCAGCGAAGCCAACAGCCAAAATCTGCGTTTATGGGTCAGCCCACAACAGTGTATCGACAGTATGAGCGGCACTGTTTATCACTTAACCGCTAAACTGCAACTCAACGAGCAAACCTTAAATGGCTGCGCAACCTTCGGAGCGTTACGCAATTAGAGTCAACACAAACCTCTATCAATTACGAACAAGGATAAGACAATGTTGCGAATTGCAATTAATGGTTATGGACGCATTGGCCGCAATATACTGCGCAGCATATTTGAGCGCGGGCTACATACGAAACTACAAATAGTCGCGATTAACGACTTAGGTGATGCCAAAACCTTAGCCCACCTCACCCGCTTCGACTCAACCTTTGGTCGCTTTGCCCATGCAGTACAACTTTGTGAAAACAATTTAATTATCGGCGAGCAATCCATCCGCCTACTCAATCAAGCCGACCCTGCGCAATTACCATGGCAGGCACTAGAGGTTGATGTGGTCTTAGAATGCACCGGACGCATGAAACAGCGAGCGCAAGCTGCGCAACACCTAAACGCAGGCGCTAATCGTGTCCTCTTAGCACACCCTATGGATAGCGCCGATCTGACCGTTGTCTATGGCATTAACCATCAGCTATTGGACCAGCAGCAAATTGTGTCCAACGCCTCCTGCACCACAAACTGTCTAGCCCCGCTCGCTAAAGTGCTGCATGAAACAGTTGGTATCCAGCAAGGTATGATGACCACAATCCACGCCTACACGAACGACCAAAACCTTCTCGATAAAAACCATAAAGACTTATACCGCGCCCGCGCCGCAGCCAGCTCTATTATTCCGACTAGCACCGGCGCAGCCAAAGCCATAGGCTTAGTTATCCCCGAACTGGCTGGCCGCCTAGACGGCATGGCTGTACGGGTTCCCACGCAAAACGTATCACTGGTTGATTTAAGCTTTATCGCTGAGCGCGAAACCAGCCAAGCAGAAATAAATAGCATACTCAGCCAAGGTGCCGCGCAGCTTGCTGCGGGTGTTATGGAATGCAACGAGCAACCGCTAGTATCCTGCGATTTTAATGGTCACCCAGTGTCATGCATCGCCGACCTGACGCAAACCCGTGTACAAGGCAATCTAGTTAAAGTGCTGGCTTGGTATGACAATGAGTGGGCCTTTTCCAACCGCATGCTCGATGTTGTCATGGCTTGGCATACCCCTAAGTAACTGAGCGCTAGCATTGAGCAATACGCAAGCCTAGCGCACTGCGACCTCATCAATAAGTGCCGCAGTGCGCACCTCTTTAAAGCTCGCAAAGCTTAATAATGTGGCGGCGGGTCATTCGGTGTTTCATCAAACTGGGTGTGCAAATCACTCTGGCGCTGCGCCAGCAACTCCAATTGGCGCTGCATATTAGCAATCAAACGCTGCTGCTCCACGAGAACATCATTCAGGGCTTGCACAGTGTCATCTTGAAAAGCCTGACGCATTTCCAGCTCAGCAATTTTTTGCTCCAAACTCATACCCCCTCCTCCACAGCAACCAAACCATATTCAATTAAGGTTGTACGCAAACGCACGCTAAGCTGCGCAATGTCTTCTGCCAAGTAAGGCTGCGCCTCACCCCGCCCCCACACTGGCGCTGGCCAAGCTTG
Source organism: Denitrificimonas caeni (assembly GCF_027498055.1). GTDB lineage: Bacteria > Pseudomonadota > Gammaproteobacteria > Pseudomonadales > Pseudomonadaceae > Denitrificimonas. Next base: position 1,139,727 of record NZ_CP114976.1, on the reverse strand, counting down.
GTCGCTCTGCATCCGTACTACCACATGCACATGCAACTGGCTGACCACATTACCCAAGCTCGCAATATTGATTTTATCCGCCTGATACAACCCCTTAAGCACCTGTCCGAGCAAACTGGCCTCCTGCCAAAGTTGCTGCTGCTGTTCTGCAGTCAAATCAAACACCTCACTGGCAGCCGCACAGCGGGGCACCAAAATCAGCCAAGGGTAACGGCTATCATTCATCAGCAAGACACGGCACAATGCCAAATCACCGAGAACAACTGTGTCTTGGGTCAAGCGTTTATCCATTTCAAACATAAGCACACCTTTTGTTTATTGCTTTAAATCAAGCCTAGCTGCAGAGAACAGGCGTAACTATAAGGTTTTATTGAGTTTACGTCCGCATAAAGCACATTTATCTGAATGCCTGCTGAATAGAACCATCAGGGGGCTAGCAACATTGATAAAATAACTCTAGAATATGTCTCGATTATTAGAGTAAGTCCTGCCGGCAAATGTTTTGCAGGCAAAGCAATCATCCAAACCAATCCAGGAGCATTATTTATGCAAATGATTAAGTTGAGCGTTATTGCCCTAGCAGTAGCCGCAGCAAGTACACAAATGGCGGTTGCAAGCCAGCAATCTGAGTCAAATGGCTTCATCGAAGACAGCAAGCTCGATGTGCATTCTCGCGTTCTTTACATGAACCGCGACTTCCGCAACAAGACAGCAGTTCCTACCCTGAATGATGACAAAAGACAAAGCTACCGCGAAGATACCGGTCTAGGCTTAAAAGCAATCTACGAGTCTGGCTTCACTCAAGGTACTGTTGGTTTTGGTATTGATGCTTTTGGTTTACAAGGCATCCGCTTAGATTCAGGCCCAGGTCGTTTTAGTAACGGTCAGTTTCCTGGCACAAGCCGCGGTGCAGATCGCAACGAAAAAGCTGTAGACAATTTCAGCAAAGCAGGCGCTGCAGTTAAGCTCCGCTTGTCTAACACAGTTCTAAAGTACGGTGAGCAGTTTGTTGACCTGCCTGTTTTCTCAACTGACGATTCACGTCTGTTGCCAGAAAGCGCCACTGGTTTCTTATTAACCAGCAACGAAATTGAAAACCTAGAATTAAACCTTGGTCACTTCACTGCTTTATCAGCAATGGATAGAGCTTCACGCGACAGCACTACTTTCAGTTATGACTCTTTCCAAGATGGCAATAGCCTGCGCTCGTTAGATTTGATCGGTGGTCGTTACAACTTTACCAACGATCTAAGCGCTGCTTACTACTACTCTGACGCTAAACTAGGTCACAAAGGTAACGAAAGCCGCTTCGAAGCTAAAAAGCACTACACCAATGTGAACTACACATTGCCATTGGCTGACACACAAAGCATTAACTTCGACTTCAACATGTACAACTCGAAGTTCACTAACAAAGACTCCGATCGCGGTGACAGAAGCGACAAGAATAACGTGTGGAGCCTCGCAGCTGCATACAACTTCCTTGAAGCACACACTCTGACCGCTGGTTACCAAGAAGTAACAGGTGGCTATAAAGATGGTTATGTTTATGGCTACGATGGTGGCGGTTCGGTTTACCTGCTGAACGACGTGCAATACAATGACTTCACCTCTAAAGGTGAGAAATCATTCCAAGCGCGTTATGACCTAGACATGGCTACTTTCGGTGTACCAGGCCTAAGCTTCATGACTCGTTATGTTCGCGGTAGCAACATCGAGAACAAAGCTGGCACTCGTCACGACGGTAAGAACTGGGAGCGTGATATCGAAGCTAAGTACGTTCTACAGAGCGGCGCAGCAAAAGACCTATCCTTCCGCGTTCGTCAAGCGACCTACCGTGGCAACGACGTAGCTAACGGTTACGGTCTGCCTGATAACAACGAAGTACGCCTGATTGTTGAGTACCCATTAAGCATTCTATAATGCTTAAGCGGTAAACTCGCATCATTCAAGAAACCCAGCCTCGGCTGGGTTTCTTGTTTTCAGGGTAACCACAGTACACCTTCGTACCAAGATTCTTGCCGCTGCAAGCGCATACCGCAAGCACACAAATGCGCTACAATAGTTTTCTTCTTCCACCCCTTCAATGTAGATCTTAGCCATGCGTACTAGCCAGTATTTACTTTCCACGTTAAAAGAAACCCCAGCCGACGCTGTTGTCATCAGCCATCAATTAATGTTGCGCGCCGGGATGATCCGCCGCCTTGCCTCTGGCCTTTACACTTGGCTGCCATTGGGTTTGCGTGTATTACGCAAGGCCGAAGCCGTAGTGCGCGAAGAAATGAATGCCGCTGGAGCCTTAGAAGTGCTAATGCCAGCCATTCAACCGGCGGAGCTATGGCAAGAGTCAGGCCGCTGGGAAGAGTACGGGCCTGAACTACTGCGTCTTAAGGACCGTCATCAGCGCGAGTTCTGTGTCGGGCCTACTCACGAAGAAGTCATCACTGACTTAGCGCGCAATGAGCTAAGCAGCTATCGCCAACTACCGATTAACTTTTACCAAATTCAGACTAAATTCCGTGATGAAATCCGCCCTCGTTTTGGTTTAATGCGCGGCCGCGAATTTATCATGAAAGATGCCTATTCCTTCCACACCAGCCAAGCATCGCTGCAAGAAACCTACGACCGTATGCATCAGGCTTACACCAATATTTTTACTCGTCTGGGGTTAAACTTCCGCCCTGTAGAGGCAGATACCGGCTCAATTGGCGGTACAGGCTCCCATGAGTTTCATGTTCTAGCTGAATCTGGAGAAGATGACATAGCCTTCAGCACTGTTTCTAACTACGCCGCTAATATTGAAAAAGCCGAAGCCATACCCCGCGAGCGTGAGCGCGGCGCAGCCACTGCAGCGCTGCGTCTCGTCGACACTCCTAACACCAAGACCATTGAGCAATTGGCTGAGCAGTTTTCCATTGCCGTCGAGAAAACCATCAAAACCTTGATTGTCCGTGGCGCTAAAGAAAACACTCTAGTTGCCTTAATTGTGCGCGGCGACCACACTCTGAATGAAATTAAAGCGGCCAACCATCCTGCAGTAGCTAGTCCTCTAGAGTTTGCTGGTGATGCGGAAATCTTCGACGCCTGCGGCGCTTACCCTGGTTCTTTAGGCCCAAAAGACTTAAACATTCCCTGCATTATTGACCGCTCGGTTGCCTTCATGAGCGACTTTGCTGCCGGCGCTAACCAAGAAGATAAACATTGGTTTGGCTTAAACTGGGAGCGTGATTTAGCGCTGCCAGAAGTGGCAGATTTGCGTAACGTAGTGGCTGGCGATCCAAGTCCAGACGGGCAAGGCGTACTGGAAATCAAACGCGGCATTGAAGTGGGGCATATTTTCCAGCTTGGCACCAAATACAGCGAGTCGATGAACTGCACGGTCATGGGCGAGGACGGCAAACCGGCCACGCTAACCATGGGCTGCTATGGTATTGGCGTATCGCGTGTCGTAGCTGCTGCTATTGAACAAAACCACGACGCACGCGGTATTATCTGGCCGGCAGCATTAGCGCCATTTGATGTCGCCATTGTGCCCATGAAGTATGAAAAAGCTGAAGTCAAAGAAGCCACTGACAAACTCTACGAGCAACTGACTGCTGCAGGTTTTAGCGTTCTACTCGATGACCGCGACAAAAAAACCAGCCCAGGGGTAAAGTTTGCTGATATGGAGCTGATCGGTATCCCACAACGCGTGGTCATCAGTGAGCGCAGCCTCAAAGAAGGCACCTTAGAGTACAAAGGCCGCCGCGACACGGACAGCCAGCACATTGCCATTGAGCAAGCCCTGGAAGTGATCAGCAGCACGCTACGCGCTTAAGCTCACCTAAGACGAGCAAAACGGGGCTAACAAAGAACAAAGCCTACAATCGACTCTGTCGCCACCTGCGCACAGGGTCGAGCCCCGTTATAATTGCTGCGCCACTCTTTGCAAGGACTGAATTAATCAACACCTCTTTAGCTAAAACTGTCTAGTCGGAAAATTCTTGAGCATTTGTCCAGCCCTGCTTATCCAATAAGCGTCGAACAGCATCCGCCTCATAACCTCGCTGCGCTAAAAAACGACTCTGTTTGGCCTTATCTTTTAAATCAACGACTTGCCCAGCGAAACGCCGTTGCCACAGCTCGCGCATGTTTTCATCCCAGTCAATATCCGCAGCATTTAACGCCTGCTCAACATCACCGCGCTGTAAGCCACGCTGCGTCAACTCTTCACGGATACGCATCGGCCCGCGCCCTGCATTGGCACGACTGCGGATATAGCTTTCCAAGTAGCGCTGCTCAGATAACAAACCATCTTCGGTCAGACGCTGTAATTCTACTTCAATCATATCGGCATCAGCGCCACGCAAAAGTAATTTGCGCGCCAACTCAACATGCCCATGCTCACGGCGCGCCAATAAATTCATTGCGGCACGGCGAATAGAAACAGGAGTATCTAGCATATTAGCCTCATAAAAAAACGGCATGTGCGCGTTGCAGCATGCCGTTCTATCCAACTTACTCACCCATTGACTGAGTTACTTTTTAGCATCCTCAGCCACTTCCAACTCAGGCGCTGCTTCAGGCTTATTACTTGGCGTGGTTGGCGCCAGCAATTGCTCACGAATTTGCTGCTCAATAGCCTGGCATATTTCTGGATTCTCTTCCAAATATCGCGCCGAATTGGCTTTACCTTGCCCCATGCGTACACCTTTATGGCTGTACCAAGCGCCAGCTTTTTCAATCAA